>DATBYL010000215.1:0-13051 GCA_036513735.1 Candidatus Acidiferrales bacterium | reverse complement strand
TTTGACATGCTGCGCAAATTGCAGAAGCGCACGGGGCAGAAATCAATTTGCCTTGCGGGCGGCGTGGCGTTCAACTGCGTGGCGAACGGAAAAATATTTGAGGAGACTCCATTCGAGAAAGTTTACGTGCAGCCGGCGGCGGGCGATGCAGGGCTGGCGGTTGGCGCTTCATTTTACGTGCAGCACCAGATTTTGAATCAGCCGCGAAAATTTGTGATGGAGCACGCTTACTGGGGACCTGAATTTTCCGAGGCGCAAATGAGCGCGGCGCTTGCGAGCAGTGGAATCACGGGCGACGGATATCAAGTGCGCGCGCTTTCTGAAGAAGACACGGCGAAAGAAACGGCGAAGCGAATTTCCGAAGGAAAAATTGTTGGATGGTTCCAGGGACGCGCGGAATGGGGTCCGCGCGCGCTGGGAAATCGGAGCATCGTGGTGGATCCGCGCCGCGCTGAGATGAAGGATATTTTGAACGAGCGCATCAAGCATCGCGAAATGTTTCGTCCCTTTGCGCCTTCGATTTTGGAGGAAGCGACCGGCGAATATTTTATGCGCAGCGATCCTTCGCCTTTTATGACGTTTGCATATTCCGTGCGGCCGGAAAAACGCGATCAAATTCCCGCGCCGACGCATGTGGACGGGACCGGCCGGCTGCAAACGGTCGGACGCGCTGCAAACCCGCGCTACTGGCGGCTAATTCGCGAGTTTGGAAATCTTGCTGGCGTGCCGGTATTGCTGAATACTTCGTTCAATGATAACGAGCCGATTGTTTGCAAGCCGGAAGAGGCGATCAATTGTTTCCAGCGCACGCGGATGGATGTGCTGGTGCTTGGAAATACGATTGTTGAAAAACGCGCAGGAGTTGCTTAAAGCCTAGAGCATCAGCTGCCCGCCATTTGCTTCAATTGTTTCGCCCACCACGAAGCTGGACGCGTCTGATGCAAGAAACGCAATTACTTTTGCAATTTCGTCGGACTTTCCCATTCTGCTAAGCGGAATCTGCGAAATGAAATTGCGAATCATTTCCGGTGTGGAAAATGCTTCGTGAAACGGCGTGTCAATTACGCCCGGCGAAACTCCGTTCACTCGAATTCCGAACGGCGCCAGTTCTTTCGCCATCGATTTCGTGAGGGTGATGAGCGCGCCTTTTGCGGTGGCGTACGCGCCCGCGCCGGGGCCTCCGCCATTTCTGCCCGCGATGGACACAACATTAATGATCGCGCCGGACTTTCGTTCCATCATGGATTTCGCCACGGCCTGCGAGCAGAGCATGGCGCTCTTCAAATTCAAATCCATGATTTCATCCCAACGTGCTTCCGACGTTTCCAAAAGTTTCATGCGCTGAACGAGAGAGCCTGCGTTGTTCACCAGAATATCGATCGGGCCAAGTTGTTCGGTAGCGTGCGCTACGAGCGAATGCACTTCAGCGCTTTGCCGCACGTCGGCCTGAATCACAATTGCTTTTCCACCGGACGCGGCGATGCTGCGCCGAACTTCGTCAATGCCTTTTTGATTTTGGTGATATGCGATGGCGATTTTCGCGCCCAATTTAGAAAAAATAATCGCGGTAGCGGCTCCGATGCCCGAGGAAGCTCCAGTGATTAACGCTGTCTTGCCGCTTAAATCCAAATAATTTTCCACGCTACGTCTCCCTTGCTTTTCAAATGACGGACCGCGCATCGCGAGCGTTTGCCGTTACGATTCGGTTTCGTATGGCTTCACGAGATATAAATCTCGGCCTGCATCTTCTACGATTCTGGTGTCGGCATCGTTTTCATAATTTGCAAGATTGAATGTACGTGGATCCATGTATCCAAGATTCACGCGGCGGCAGACATCCTCCGGTACTGCGGATGCGAGCGTAATTCGGAATCGCGGCACAATCTGGCCTTCGGCGTTTCGCGAACCACCATACGAGACGTGTGCAAGGTGCGCGGCGATCGCAAGATTCGCGCGCAATTCCGGAGAACCTTCTACCATTTCACGAACTGCCTCCAACGGCGCGTAGCCATATTTTTCAATTAATTTTCCGTGCGTCGCGGAAATTTGATTCAGGTGAGGCGCGTAAATAATCAGTTCGCCGCCCTGCTCAATAACGCCACCGAGTTTGTAGCTGGCCTTTCCGCCGACCCACATTTCGTCATAGTGCTTGTCGAGCAACGCGATGATCCGCCGATATTTCCTGCCGGTATATTTAATGTGAATTTGCCGGCTGATTTCGGCCCCGCGCCGGATCGCTTTGCGAATGTCTCCCGCAAAAAGCGCGTAAGTGTGAAATCCAGTTTCATTGCGCGTGCTGACGGAAGTGAAAGAAATAATCGGCGTAGTAACAAATTCCGCGGCGGCTTCGATCACGCGGCGCGTTGGCGTTTCCACGCGGCCGATTACGTTTTCAATTTCCGCCATCGCACCGAGCCAGTGCGTCATATGCGTCAACCCGGGTCCAGCCACGCCGGGAAAGAAATATTTTGCGCCGCCGGCGAAGCCGGCCACTTCGTGCGGCATGGTGGCGCCGAAAACGAGGATCAGATCGTACACGCCGGGTGCAAGCAGAGCATTCAACTGCACAGGAACCGCGTCGTGCATCAGGCCGCCGGTCAGTTGCGCGATGCGTTCGCCGCTTAATTCGCCGAGCGTGACGAGCGCTTCGGGTTTGTCCCACGCATGGTCAAAAATTTTGCCGAGGTTCCGAGTTGCCTTAGCGCTCGCGCCGATTTTTTCGCGCTTCTGCGCGTCTGACATCGGAGCGTGCGTGCCCTGCGCGATCAACGCATCGAGCTTCGCAATTTTTCGTGCGGCCAGAACTTGCGAAGCCATCGGAAATAGCAGATGCGTATTGTCGTCGCGCGTTTTATCGGGAACGATTGCCAGCACGCGCGCGCCGCTCGGAACATTTTCAAGCGCCTGTTCGACAATCTTTCGCAGGTCGGAATCGGAAAGCGGCGTCGTGGCGCTTCCCTGCCCAACTAGACCCTCTGCACTGACGACAACCTGCCCTTCAACGCTCTTAGTCATCTAAATTTCCCGCTCGCAAAAATCGGTATTCCACACTGTGGTACCGCGTAAAGAAATCCCAACCTCGTCAGCATAATATGGAACGCGAAGGTTCTGCTTAAATTCTGCGGCTGAAAAATGTCTCCTATCCGCGTAGCGAAAGTTCCGAAATAATCACTGTCTGATAGAATCTGTGCCAGCTGAAACGTGCACATTCTACTTTTGAACGAATACTATCCGCCGGACACGTCCGCCACAGCAAAAATGGCTGCGATGGTGGTCGAAGCTCTCGCCGAAAAACATCAAGTAACAGTTGTTGCGGGCCGTCCATCGTACGATCCCACAGAAAAATACCCGTGGCGCTTACTGCGGCGCAGAACAAAAGGAAATATTACGACGGAGCGCGTCGGTTCCACGGCTTATCCGCGCTTCCAGATGCTGAAGCGTTGCAGCAATTATCTCAGCTATCTCGCGCTGGCCGTGCCGCGGGCGATTTGGATTCGCGCGGATATTGTGCTGGCCATGACGGATCCTCCCATCGCAGGCATCGCCGGCGCAATCATTGCGAAAATCACGCGCCGTCCGTTCGTCTACAACATTCGAGACATGTATCCGGATATGGCCGTGGGCGGCGATATTGTGAAGCCCGGATTGGCGGTGCGCATCTGGGAGCGCATGCATCGCTGGGCGCTGCGAAACGCCGCAAAAATAATAGTTTTGGGCGACGACATGGGCGCGCGAATCATCAGAAAAGGGATTGATCCCGCGCGAGTCGTCGTAGTTCGTGACGGAATCACCGCGCCAAGCGAATCGCCGCCGCCTGAGCATCCGGTGTCGCAGGAAATTCGCGGCGGTTTGAAATTTGTCGCGTTGCACGCCGGCAATTTGGGATTTTACGGAGCGTGGGACACGCTCACTGAAGCTGGGCGTCAGTTAAGCACGGACGAAAATGCCGCAGGAATCGGAATCGTATTTGTTGGCGAAGGAGCGCAGAAAGCGCGAATGGTTGAAGCCGCAGCGAGCACCTCCGCCGTACGATTTTTGCCGTTTCGTCCAGCCAGTGAAATTCCATTTGTACTGGGCGCCGGCGATATTCACATCGTCACGGTGAAGCGCGGACTGGAAGGTGTAATCGTTCCCAGCAAACTCTATCCGATTCTTGCGGCGGGCAAGCCGGTGCTGGCGGTTTCCACGCCACTTACCGACGCGGCGAGCATCATAACGAAGGCCGGATGCGGTGTGGTGGTGGATCCCGACGATCCTGCCGGCGTGGCGGCGGCGATTCGGGAACTGGCCGCGCATCCGGAACGTGTTGCTGAAATGGGCAGGCGAGCGCGGGCCATTGCGGCTGACTATGATAAATTAGCTGAACTGAAAAAGTTTGTGAACGCAATCGAGGGGGACTTCCAGAAATGACGGGCAACGGATTTTGGTCGGGCCGAAGTGTGCTGATTACGGGTGGAAGTTCATTTATCGGCTCGAGTATTGCGGATAGGCTGATCGAGCGCGGCGCGAAAGTTCGCGTGGTGGACGATCTTTCCAGCGGCCGGCTGGAAAATATTCGCGGCCATTTGGCCAGCGGCAAAATTGAATTTCTGCAGGCGGATTTGCGCGAGCCGGGCGTAACGCGCGCGGCAATGCAAGGTGTCGACACGGTGTTTCATTTGGCGGCGGATCACGGCGGAAGAGGTTACGTGGAATTGCATCAGGCCGGCCCGGCATCGAATTTTTTTCTGGATGGACTAGTATTCGCCGAAGCGCTGAAAGCGAAAGTTCGCAAAGTTGTTTTCGCTTCGTCCGGATGCGTTTATCCGAATTTCATGCAGTCTGACACGGCAAAGGAACTTTATCTGACGGAAGATTTGACGAAAGGCCCGAACGACGCCGACAACATGTACGGCTGGGCGAAGTTGATGGCGGAATTTACGCTGCAAGCCTATGTGAAAGAACATGGACTGAAGGCCGCGTCGTGCCGCTATTTCACGGTGTACGGCCCGCGCGGCGTGGAAAATCACGCAGTGATCGCGATGATTGCGCGCGCATTCGTGAAACAGGATCCGTTTGAAATTTGGGGCGACGGCACGCAAATTCGCAATTGGACATTTATTGATGACATCGCCGACGGCACGATTTTATGCGGCGAAAAAATTGACGACGGCACCGCCATCAATTTGGGAACGATGGAACGCGTGCGCGTGATCGACGCCGCGAATATGGTTTGCGAAATGGCGGGCTACCTGCCGAAATTTAAATTGCTGAAGGACATGCCCACCGGTCCGATGAATCGCGTGGCGGATAACTCGCTGGGCAAAAAACTTTTGGACGGATGGCAGCCGCAAGTTGCTTTCAAAGACGGCCTGAAGCGCACCATGGATTGGTATTTTTCCACCAAGGATCGCCAACAAGTGGCGAAAGTTTTCGCGGGCCATCAACTGACGGAGCGGTAGCGAAGGAGAAGGTCGGCGAAATGGGAAATGGCGTTCTGGCCTTCGGCATCGCGTTGTTAGCTTCACTTTTTTTGACGGTACCCGTGCGCCAGTTGGCGCTCCGCGTCGGCTTTGTGGATTTGCCTGGGCCGCGCAAAGTTCACGCAGCGCCAATTCCCTTGCTCGGTGGACTTGCAATGTATTGCGGCGTTGTGCTGGCGCTGCTATTTGCGATCGGCCCATCCGCGCGCTCTCAAATGATCGGAATTTTTACGGGAGCCACGCTCATCGGATTGGTCGGCGTGATGGACGACGGCGGCCTGCTGCATCATCAAGTGAAATTATTTTTAGGAATGCCGGGAGCAGCGCTGATTCTGGTTGCGTCCGGCATACGCATGGAATTTTTTGAGACGTTCCGCCCCGGCCGCAACGCCGAATACGCGGATATCCTCCTCACCATTTTCTGGGTCGTGGCGATCACAGCTTCCTTTAGCATTTTCGATCACATGGACGGGCTGTGCGCCGGCGTCGCGGCGATTGCGTCATTCTTCTTCGCGGTCTATGCCGTTTGGGAGCGCCAGTCAATGGTGCTGACTCTAGCTGCGGCGGTGATGGGCGCAGCGATCGGATTTCTAATTTGGAATTTTAAGCCTGCAAAAATATTTATGGGTGATGGCGGGGCCATGTTCCTTGGATTTCTGATGGCCACGCTGGCGGCGAAAATGCGTTTCTCGAATATGCACCACCGCATTAGTTGGATTGTGCCGCTGCTGATCCTAGCGGTGCCAATCTTCGATACTACGCTGGTCACAATTTCCCGTTCGCGCCGCGGACTACTTCCCTTTGCGACGCCGGGAAAAGATCACGCATCGCATCGCTTGGCAAATCTCGGACTCGGCCAACGAAGCGCTGTGCTGGTGATGTATGGCGCAGGAATCGCGTTCGGACTTCTCGCGCTGCTCCTGAGTCGACTGTCACTCACAGGCGCGTACATCGCAGGAGCGAGTGCGCTGGCGACAATCGCCGTCGGAGTGTTGCTGCTCGAAGGCGCGCCGTTCGAGCGCCAACAGAAGAAATCCACGCCTGCAACCACAGAATCGTAAGGCGCGGTCATAGGATCCCGGCCTCGTCTAAATCGGCTCCCCAGGTTTGCTCCGCCTTTCGATTCAGTTATACTCACCCACACCCGGTTCCAGTCCCGGAACTCTTCAGCCAATCAGGGTGTTGAATCAACAGACATGCGCTTCCCGGTTCGGGAAAGCTGGAATCGGACGTATGCCGCATTGAAACTGTTGGTTGATTTCGGAACAGATGGAAAGAGGTTTGGTGGCACCCGCAAGAAGTAACCCAAAAAACGTCACGGTCGTAGGCGGTTCAGTCGCTGGCATGTACACGGCCGGCCTTCTGGCACGCGGCGGCGCTCGCGTTGAATTGCTGGAGCGCTCCGACCGCCTGGAGCCAATTTCCCGGACGCTGATCGTCACCAGCCACATGAGGGATTTGCTTGGCGCGGCGGGCGAGCCGTGCATCGTAAATGAAATTAAGCGCTTCGAGCTGTTCACAGATGGACGCGCCGCCACCATTGACTTGAAACGCCCCGACCTGATTATCGAGCGCGCCACGCTCATCCGAAGTTTGGCCGAGCAAGCACGAAGCTCCGGCGTGAATATCCGGATGGGACGGAAATTTCTTGGCCTGGAAGGCACGGGCAACGGAATCAAATTGCTGACCGAACGCGCCACCGATGGAGTAAAGGAAGATTTGGAATCGGCTACGGTTGTGGGCGCGGATGGCGCCGCAAGTAAAGTAGCCGAAGCTGCCGGCTGGCCTCGCCAAAAAACCGTGCCCCTGGTGCAGGCGATTGTGAAATTACCTTCGGATTATCCGTCGGGCACTGTGCGCGTGTGGTTCGTGCCGGACGACACTCCGTATTTTTATTGGCTGATTCCGGAAGCCGATGGACGCGGCGCGCTCGGTCTGATTGGTGAAGAAGGCGCGCAGACACGCCGCGTGCTCGAGCGTTTCCTGGAGAAAAAACATTTTGACCCGCTCAGTTTTCAGGGCGCGCGCATTCCCGTCTACACGGGATGGGTGCCGGTGGATCGCACCGTCGGCGGCGGCAAAGTTTACCTGGTTGGCGACGCCGCGGGGCAGGTGAAGGTCACGACTGTGGGCGGAATTGTGACCGGCGTGCGCGGCGCGGAAGGCGTGGCTGAAGCGATTCTGAATGGCGGACGCAGCCGCAAACTTTCTTCCTTGCGCCGCGAACTGAATCTGCATCTTTTGATTCGCCGCGCACTGCACCATTTTCAACAAGCCGACTACAGCCGCCTCGTGGATTTGCTGAACTCTCCGGCGAAAATTTCGCTCAGCACTTACACGCGCGACGAAGCCGCCCGCGTCCTCTGGCACATTTGCCGCAATCAGCCGCGCCTACTGCTGCTGGGCCTGCGCGGATTGTTGATGCGCAATTCGATCGCGCCTCAGCAAAATTCATAGGCGTTGCTTTCTCGGCACAATCGAGTTAACGAACATGCGTAACCGACAGGAATCGCGCTTTGACGGAAGCTCTTCTTCGGTGAAAATAGCTTCAGGAACTTTATCTCTTTCAAACGACAGGGGTAGCGCGTGCGCATTTCAGTAATTGGCTGTGGATATGTAGGACTTGTTTCTGGCGCTTGCCTGGCCGCTATTGGTCACGAAGTAGTTTGTGCGGATAGCGACGACTCCAAAATCCGCAAATTGAACTCGGGCGAGGTGCCGATTTACGAAGAGCACCTCGACAAAGTGATTGAAGTCGCCCGCCGCGCTGGAAAACTTTCGTTCACGAATAGCGTCGCGGACGCAGTGCGCTCCGGAGACGCAATTTTCATTTGCGTGGGAACGCCGCCGCTCGCCGATGGCGGCGCCGACCTGAGCGCCATTGAAAGTGTGGCGCGTGTGATTGCGTCGGAAGCGCGCACGCCGAAGCTGGTGATCGAAAAAAGCACCGTGCCGGTGCAAACAGGCCAGCAAGTAAAGCGCGCGCTGCAAGTTTACGGCCGCGAGCATGGCGCAACATTTCGCGTGGCGTCGAACCCCGAATTTTTGCGCGAAGGCACAGCCGTTGAGGATTTGCTGCATCCGGATAGGATTGTTGTCGGCGTGGAAGACGCGGAATCAGAACGCCAGCTTCGCGAAATCTATCAGCCGATTATGGATGGAAAATTTTCGTGCCCGATTCACACCAACGGCTGCCCGCCACTATCGCCGGCGCGATTCATCGTCACAACAATCAACAGCGCAGAACTGATCAAGCATGCGTCCAACTCGTTCCTCGCACTGAAGATTTCTTATGCCAATTTGATTTCTGATTTGTGCGAAAAGCTTGGCGCAAATGTGGACGAGGTAACTCACGCCGTCGGAATGGATCCGCGCATTGGTCCGCAATTTCTGCGCGCCGGAATCGGCTTCGGCGGATTTTGTTTACCGAAGGACGTGCAAGCTTTCATCCGGCTGGCTGAACGCGCTGGCGTGGATTTCTCCATGTTGAAAGAAGCCGAGCGCATCAACAAGCGGCGCATTGATGAATATGTCGAACGCGTCCATAGCGCGCTGTGGATTGTGAAGGAAAAGAAAATCGGAGTGCTCGGCCTGGCATTCAAAGCAAATACGGATGACATTCGTTTTTCGCCGGCCATTGAAGTGATCGGACGCCTGCGCAGCGAAGGCGCTCGTATTTGCGCTTCTGATCCGCAAGCCATCGAACGCACGCGGTCACTTTTTCCGGATCTTGCGTATTCGGCCGACCCCTACGAAGCTGCGAAGGGCGCCGAAGCGCTGTTGATTCTTACGGAATGGCCTGAATATCGCGCGCTGGATTGGAAACGCATCCGCGGATTGATGATGCGTCCGCTTGTGCTGGATGGCCGCAACTTGCTAGCACCGGCGAAAATGGTGGAGTTGGGTTTTGAATATTATTCCTTCGGACGGCCCAGTACGCTCATCAGTGCGGTCGTGTAATACCTGGCGGTCTTTTCACAATTTGCGTGCAAATACTTTCAGTAAAACCCTCTGTCTTCCTACAGTATTTAGTGTATGGGATAATCACCCCGCACGTTTCACAATCTCGAAGTCGATTCTCGAACTGGAGGATTCTATGAAGAAATTCTTGGGGCCATTTTTTGCTTTAGCTCTACTGCTGGCTGTCGGCGTGATTGCCCAACGCGGCGGCGTTCAACATCGCGGAAACGGTGGTCACGTTCCTCCGCCGCCTCCAGCCAGATCGGCAGGCGGCGCGGGTGACGTACACAGATATCAGAGTGGCAAAGTAGACGAACGGCCGCACGTCGCCAACGATCATTGGTATGGCCACGATGACCGGAACGACGCGCGATTCCACCTCGACAATCCCTACGCGCATGGCCGATTCACAAATTTTGGCCCGGACCACCCATTTCGGTTCGCCCGGTTTGACCTCGGCCTCCATCGCTTTTGGTTTGCCGGTGGATTCGGATTTGAAATCGCGCCGTGGGATTGGGAATATGCTGCAGACTGGTGCTGGACTTGCCCGGACGACATCGTAGTGTATGACGATCCGGATCATCCGGGATGGTACTTGGTTTACAACACCGAGACCGGCGTTTACGTTCACGCGCAGTACCTCGGTCAATAACTAATAATTTATCGCCAAATAAAAACGGCCCCGAAAAATCGGGGCCGTTTTTATTTCCGAAAAGTTTCCGAGTAAATTTCTATTTCAGCGCGTCGACCTGCGTGCGGAAATAAGCCAGCGTCAACTTCAATCCTTCTTCCAGTCCCACTTTCGGTTCCCACTTCAAAATCCGTTTCGCCTTGGTGATGTCCGGGCAGCGTTGCTTGGGATCGTCCTGCGGCAATGGCTCGAATATGATGGGTGTTTTCGCGCCGGTCATTTTCACAATTCGTTCCGCAAATTCCAATATCGTGATTTCTTGCGGATTGCCGATATTGGTCGGCAAATGCTCGTCCGATTCCAGCAGACGGCAAATGCCTTCAATCAAATCCGAAACGTAGCAGAAGCTTCTGGTCTGCTTCCCTTCACCGTAAACCGTGATGGGCTGTCCCGTCATCGCCTGATACACAAAATTCGGCAGCGCGCGGCCGTCATTCAATCGCATTCGCGGGCCGTATGTATTAAAAATTCGCACGATGCGTGTATCCACTCCGTGATACCGCTGATAAGCCATCGTGATTGCTTCGGAAAATCGTTTGGCTTCGTCGTAAACTCCACGTGGGCCCACCGAATTCACGTTACCCCAATAAGTCTCGGGCTGAGGAGTTACGTCCGGATCGCCGTAACATTCCGAGGTGGAGGCCATCAGAAATTTCGCGCCTTTCGCCTTCGCGAGTCCCAGCGCGTTGTGAGTTCCGAGCGAGCCGACCTTCAGCGTCGGAATCGGATGCTTCAAGTAATCCACAGGACTTGCCGGTGACGCGAAATGCAGCACCGCTTCGACGGCGCCCGGCACGTCAATGTGTTTCGTCACGTCGTGCCATTGCATGCTGAATTTCGGGCCGAATTTCGGATCCGAAATAATATGCGCGATATTTGCTTCCCGTCCGGTGATCAGGTTATCGATGCACAGAACTTCCCATCCGCGCAGCAGCATCGCATCGCAAAGATGCGAACCCAGGAATCCCGCTCCTCCAGTAATCACCGCACGCATCAGTCGTTTCTCCTCGGAGTCAGTAATGCATTTGAATTCTAGCGTGCTTTGATGCGCCCCTTAAACCACCTTCGCACGCGCGGTTTCCGCAATCGCAATTGACCGCCGCGCGAACGAAAGGTAGTATGCGCCCAGTGAAAAACGCCAGCGAAAAAACGGACGATGAATAATCCCTCGACCGCACAATCTTTCTACCGACTCGCGCGAATCGGCTTCGCTCTGTGACAACTCTGCGCGTTCACCGGCACAAGCTCAGGAATTGGCTAATCGCAATCGGACTTCTGCTTGTGCTGGCGGGCGGATGCGCCTGCATTTTTTTCCGCGTCGGCACATGGCTCGTCGTTGAAGATCCGCTCGAACCTTCGCCCGTGGCCGTCGTACTCAGCGGAGGAATGCCTGAACGCGCCCGCGAAGCTGCGGAAATTTATCGCTCTGGGAACGCTAAACAGATTTGGATCACGCATCCCGAGGACGTGACCGAAGAAATGAAGCAGATGGGCATCTACTACCTCGGCGAAACTTTTTACAACCAGAGCGTGCTTCTGCATCTTCACGTCCCCGTTGAAAAGACGCGCGTGCTCGAACCGGAAATTGTCAACACGCAGGACGAGGTGAACGTGATTTCGCAGGCCGCGCGCGATGCCGGAATTCACCGCGTCATAATCGTTACTTCCAAAGCGCACACGCGTCGCGTTCATGCCATCTGGAAAAAGGTGGTCGGCGCGGATCCCGCGTTGATCGTGCGCTACGCCCCCGAAGACTCCTTCGATCCTCAGCACTGGTGGCGCCACACGGCCGACGCACTTCAGGTTGTCCGCGAAGTTTTGGGACTGGCCAATGTTTGGTCGGGCTTCCTCGTAAAACATCGCGGAAGCTGATTGAAGAAGCTACGTGAAAACGTTGATCGCGCCGATTACTTCACCGTGTCCGTGCTGGTGTGATCGTGAATAATGCGCCATCCCTCCGGAAATCGCCGCGCCACCAGAGTAAATATTCCGCCCACGGGTCCGGCATCTCGAGTCAAATGCCAGCGTCCGAGAATCAGCGCCGCATCATTTCCAAGCGGAGTAACTTCAATCTCGCCGAAATCCAAATGTCCCATCGCCGCCCGATCCGGATAATTTTTATGATAGTGATCCAGCACCGTCTGCCATCCGCGCGAAATTCCTGACGTGCCGGCAAATGTCGTTTCCGGAGAATTCCAGTAGCCGCGCATAAATGCGTCAATATCTCCGCGATTCCAGTCCGCCGCCTGTGAAGCAAACAGCGCACGAAGTGCCGCATCTACGCTCTGCGTTTTCACCTGATGGCTCCCGTCGCCTGAGCCAGCTCCAAAGCCACTCGCTCCGGTGACTCGGCCGTGTAATCCCGCTACGACCACGGCGAAAGTCATCACCATAAGAAACACCCATAAACACCTTCGATACAAGGACATCGGCAGGCTCCTTTTCCTCTAACTCTTTATTTTTCAATATATTACAGACACCTTCAGGCCCTTACGTTAGCCGGCTCAAAACTCTTCAAGAAAATACTGCCCTCTGGTACGCCAGTCCCATTGTTCAGACAGTGCACATTTGGCAAACTGTCACCACTGATATGGTAAAGCGTTCATTCATAATTCTGTTTCTGTCATTTCTCGCCTTCGCCCGATTCTCCATGCTTTCCGGGCGGGCTTTCAGATTGGGCACAGCGCGCCCAAAGCGGTAGTTCTACCGCGGATGGTACCAAGGCTCCATTGTCGCCCGCACATGGCACAGGCACAATAGGTTCATGAGGCTTTCATGATTAGCGTATTGATGTTAATCGCGGCCCTGATCGGCTTGGCGCAGTTCGGCGTCTCTTATTGGCGCTCGATGCTGGCCAGCACCGCCGCACAGCCTCTTTCGGAGCGTTTCTGCACCGCAAGCGGCCTAGAACACGGCACGCCTAGCGCAGCCGACTTCA
>DATBYL010000214.1:0-19223 GCA_036513735.1 Candidatus Acidiferrales bacterium | reverse complement strand
CGAAGATTGGACCACCGATCCATTTCAATTTATCGAGAAGGACGGTTTTTATTACGGCCGTGGCACCGGTGACGACAAAGCGCAGGCCGCCGTGTGGATCGCGAATTTAATTCAATACAAGCGCGAAGGATTCAAACCTGACCGGGACATTATCGTCGCGCTCACCGCGGACGAAGAAGGCGGCGGACCTTACAGCGGCATCGAGTGGCTGCTGAAGAATCACAAGGATTTAATCGACGCCGACCTGGCGTTGAACGAAGGCGGCTACGGCGAAATCGTGCGCGGAAAGAAAATTTCAAATGATTTGCAGGTCAGCGAGAAGTACGTAATCAATTTCCGCTTCGAGGTGCGCAACAAAGGCGGTCACAGTTCGATGCCGGTGAAAGACAACGCGATTTATCACTTGGCCGGCGCGCTGCAAAATCTTTCCAATTTTGGATTTCCGCTGAAGACCAACGAAGTGACCGCCGTATATTTCCAGCAGATGGCGAAGCTGGATGACGGTCCTCGAAAAGAAGATTTGGCAAAAATTGCCAGCGGTTCGCAGGAAGCGATGACGCGCGTAGCCGACGCGTCTCCTTCATGGAATTCAACTTTGCGAACAACCTGCGTTGCCACGATGCTGGAAGGCGGGCACGCGCTGAATGCGCTGCCTCAACTTGCCGCGGCCACGGTAAATTGCCGCGTGCTGCCGGAAGATTCGCCGGAGTACGTGATGAGCACGCTGAAAAAAGTTGTCGCCGACGATCAAGTCATCATCACGCAGATGGGCGATATGTCCAAAGGTCCCGCGTCTCCGATGCGGCCCGACGTGCTGAACGCCGTTCGCGATATTACAAATACAATGTGGCCGGGCGTGGCAACACTGCCGATCATGGTAATGGGCGCGACGGACGGCAGATTCCTGCGCATCGCCGGAATTCCCACTTATGGCGTGCAGGGATTTTTCATGGATCGCGACGACATTCGTTTCCATGGACGAGATGAGCGGTTGGGAGTCGATTCTTATTATGAAGGCCACGCGTTTTTGTACGAGCTGGTGAAACGATTGTCGAAGTAATTTCTATGTTTGAAAAAAATCTTCTCGCAGGCCGCACAATTTTTCTTACCGGCGGCGGCACCGGCTTAGGACGCTCGATGGCTCTGCGCATGGCGGGCCTCGGCGCGAAATTATTTCTCGTCGGGCGCCGCGAAGATCCTCTGCGCGAAGTCACCCAAGAAATTCGCGCAGCCAACGGGACTTGCAGTTACGCCACCGCTGACGTCCGCGATTATGCCGCGGTGGAAGCAGCCGTATCCGCAGCCGAAAAAGAATTCGGGCGGGTGGATACGCTCATCAATAACGCCGCGGGAAATTTCATCGCGCGCACAGAGAAAATTTCACCGAATGCATTCGCGGCGGTCGTCGGAATTGTTCTGCACGGAACATTTCATTGCACGCAAGCCCTCGGCAAGCGATGGATCGCCGCGGGAAAACCCGGTCAGGTGCTGAATATGTGCACCACGTACGCATCCGCGAATTGCGGCTCGGCATTTGTGGTTCCATCCGCGTGCGCAAAAGCTGGCGTGCTTGCGATGACAACTTCCCTCGCCATCGAATGGGCGCGCTACGACATTCGCCTTAACGCGATTGCTCCGGGCCCATTTCCAACCGAGGGCGCTTGGTCACGCCTGATGCCCAGCAAGGAATTTGAGGAGCACGCGCGCAGCACTCATCCGATGAAGCGCTTTGGCAAGCATGAAGAACTCGCCGATCTCGCCGTTTTTCTGCTCTCGAATTCCGCCGCGTACATTAATGGTGAATGCGTGGTAATCGATGGCGGTCAATGGCTGCGCGGAGCCGGTGAATTCAACGATCTGGTGGATTTGCCGGACGCCGTGTGGGAATTGTTGGAGCACGCGCGCAAATCGCCGCCCCCGAAACAGCCCTGAACTCAGCATTTCCGGCGACTTTCGCGCAAGTTTCGCCAGTCCGCTCTACTAGTACTTCTGGCCGCGTACTCGTAACCCCCGCTTTACACTCCGCTTGACTCGACCGTGCTAACATTTTCTTGGGAGAGAATTGTGCCATTGCATAGATGGCACAGAAAGACATTCGCCATGCGAAACTTCAAATTCGTGAAACATCGAAAGCCGCGCGCCGCTGGATTTTCTCTGATTGAATTGATGATTGTTATCGCGGTGATCCTGATCATCGCGGCGCTGGCGATCCCACAATTGCTGCGTGCGCGAATGTCCGCCAATGAATCCGCTGCGGTTTCAGCGCTGCGAACGCTGGCCACCCAGGAAGCGAACTACGATTCATCGTGGGGACCGGGATTTTCGCCCACGCTTGCCGCACTGGGGCCGCCAATTCCCGGCGCTTCAGCTTCCGCCACGACCGCCGATTTGGTTGATCAAGTTCTCGCGAGCGGCTTGCGTGGAGGTTACCAATTTCTTTACACTCCGCTGATTCCTAACGGCGGAACGACGGCAACCGGATACACCGTGAACGCCAATCCAATCAGTCCCGGAATCACCGGCGAATGGTTTTTCTACCTGGATCAATCAAACGTGATTCGCCAGAACGATGGATCGGCCGCTTCGGTAACGTCTTCACCTCTGACTCACTAAAAAAGCCAGCGGTCCATCCACTCGTTTTCGTAACGCCCTCCGCCTGTACGTACGCTTTCCGCCGAAAAGTAGAAATCCATTCGTGACCATTTGACATGGTGCGCGTCTATATATAGCGTAGCCGCATATGGAGGCTATGGCCAGAATGCAACCCGAACTGAAAAAAGGAACCGCCGAAGTGCTGATCCTTTCTTTACTGGAAGATCGCGCGCGGCACGGGTACGAACTCGCGAAGCTCATCGAGAAGCGCTCGCGCGGCGTGTTGGAATTCCATGTGGCGTCGCTGTACCCAATGCTCTATCGCCTGGAACGCCGCGGATGGATCGAAGGCCGCTGGCTGGAAAAAGCGGGACAGCGCCGCCGTCGATTTTACAAATTAACTGCCGCAGGCCGGCGCGCCCTACCGGAGCAACGCAAGAGCTGGCGTGAATTTATCCGCGCGATCGAACGCGTGGCGCAGGTCGGCAATGCGTGATTGGAAGCAATTCGTTCGCGAGCATCTGCCGCCGCTTCGATTGAGCGGAGCGCGCGAACAAGAAATTATCGACGAAATCGCGCAGCAACTCGAAGACGCGCAATCGGAAGCGATTTCGCGCGGCCTTACGCGGGAGCAAGCCGAAGCGCATGCCGTCGCGCAAATTCCTGATTGGGATGTACTGGCACAAGAAATCCGCCGCGCCGAGCGGCCCGTTGCCGAAGAAATTGCCGCCCAGGTGCCACAAGGTTTACGCGCTGCTTTTTACGAAGAAAATTTTCGCAAACGCAGAGGAGGGAAATTGTTCGCTGATTTTTTTCAGGATTTGCGCTACGCGTTGCGCATGCTTCGCAAGAGTCCCGGATTCACAGCCATCGCCGTACTGACGCTGGCGCTCGGAATTGGGGCGAATACCGCGATTTTCTCGGTTGTGAATGCCGTGCTTCTGCAGCAAATTCCATTTCCAGACTCTGGCCGCGTGATGATCTTGCATAGAGACCAGGGCGGCTCGATTCCTTATTCCGAATTCCGAGATTTGCAGACGCAAAATCAGTCCTTCGATCCGATTGCTCTCTGGCGGCGTGACAGTTTCAATCTAACCGGCTCGGGAGATACCGAGCGCGTGCCGGTAAGAATGATTTCCGCAGATTTCTTTTCGATCTTGGGCGTGCAGCCATTGGCAGGCCGGATGTTTCGCGCCGACGAGGATCGTCAGGGCGCCACGCCCGGCGCCTTGTTGAGCGAAGGATTATGGCGAAGAAAATTTGCGGGCGACGCAAATATTCTGGGAAAGAACATTTCGCTCAGCGGTCACGACTACACAATTATCGGAATCATGCCGGAGCTAAAATACTTTTCAAAGTCGGACGTCTATCTTGCCATCGGACAGTGGGCGGAGCCGAGTTTTTACCGGCGCGGATACGGTTTTGGGACCATCGCCCTCGGCCGTCTAAAGCCGGGTGTTTCCCTGGTGCAGGCGCGCGCGGATTTGAATCGCATCGCGAATAATCTTGCGACGGCATATCCGAAAGAAGATACGGGGCTGAAATTTTCCGCGGTATCACTGCGCGAATCCAGTGTGGGCGGATTGCAGCAAACGTTGCTGCTGCTGTTTGGCGCGGTTGGATTTGTTTTGCTGATTACCTGCGTGAACGTTGCAAATCTTTTGCTGGCCAGAGCCAACAGCAGAAAACGCGAAATCGCCGTACGCATGGCGATGGGCGCGGGCAGATTGAGAATGATCCGGCAATTACTGACCGAGACCGTTCTTCTCGCCACCCTCGGCGGAGCATGCGGCCTTCTGTTGGCGATGTGGGGCACGCGCGCAATTCTCGCGGTTGCGCCGGAAGGACTTGTTGCATCAGGTGGGGCGGCGTCGGACGCGCGCGTTCTGATTTTTACTTTATTAATTTCCATGTTGACCGGAATTTTCTTCGGAATCCTTCCCGCGCTGAAAACCTCGCGCCCGGATTTGCAGAAAACGCTGAAGGAAGGTGGAAGAGGATCTTCCGGCGGCCACCGGCGCGTGCAGTCACTATTGATTGTTTCTGAAGTCGCACTCGCAATGGTGCTTTTGGTGGGTGCAGGCTTGATGATTCGCAGTCTGAACCGCATCTGGGCTGTCGATCCGGGTTTCGATCCGCATAACCTGCTGACATTTTCCATTTCGCTTTCGCCCACCAAAGCTACGAACGGGCCGAAGACGCGCGCGATGTATTCCCAATTGTTGAATGGATTGGACGCTCTGCCCGGCGTGGAATCGGCCGCGGTGAATTTCGGCAATCTTCCATTGACTGGCGATTCCGACATTCCGTTTTGGCGTGAAGATCGGAAGCGGCCTAATTCGGAAAACCAAATGCCAGACGCGATGTGGTACGCAGTCAGCCCGGAATATATTTCGGTGATGAAAATTCCCTTGCTTCGAGGCCGATTCTTCACATCACGAGACATTGAAGCCGCGCCGGCGGTAGCTGTGATTGACGAAAAAATGGCCCGCAAATTATTTCCAAACGAAGATCCACTCGGCAAGCAATTGCACCTCACTTTCTTTGAAGAGGCCGTGCAAATTGTTGGAATTGTCGGCGACGTGAAACACAACGGCCTCGCTGCTTCGGCGGACGACGAGACTCAATTTCAGCTCTACATGCCGTTTCGCCAAATACCCGACGCTCTGATGCCGATACTCGGCAACAACGTATCCACCGTATTGCGTACTTCGCTGCCGCCGCTCCAATTGGCTTCCGCCGTCCGTCAAGAAGTGAAAGCCGTGGACCAGCAGCAAGTAATGTACGGCGAAAACACAATGGACAAAATTTTAGAAGGCTCGCTCGCATTCCGACGCTTCTCGATGTTGTTGATGGAAGTGTTCGCTGCGCTCGCATTGGTGCTCGCGTGCGTGGGAATTTATGGCGTGATCTCGTATCTAGCCGGCCAGCGTACACATGAAATCGGAATTCGCATGGCGCTGGGCGCCGAGCCGCGTCATGTGCTGTTGCTGGTGTTATCGCGCGGAATGCTTTTGCAACTGCTTGGAGTAGGCGCTGGAATTGCAATCGGTCTACCGCTGATGCGCCTGCTTTCCAGCATGCTTTTCGACGTGAAACCGACCGACCCGCTCACGTTCGCTGGTGTTGCGATAATTCTGTTCACGGTTGGCCTGCTCGCGTGCTACATCCCGGCCCGCCGTGCGAGCCGCGTAGATCCACTCGTGGCTCTGCGATACGAATAGCGTTTGGTAAAGGATCAGTCTTATGGCGACGCGTGACTGGAAAAAATATGTTCGCGAACATTTGCCGCCGCTCGGACTAAGCGGAGCGCGTGAACAGGAGATCGTCGAAGAAATCGCGCAGCAACTTGACGATGCTTACGTGGAAGCAATTTCACGAGGACGAGCCCGAGACCAAGCGGACAGGCACGCCATTTCGCAAATTCCCGATTGGAATTTATTGGCGGAAGAAATCCGCCGCGCCGAACGTCCATTGACGGAAAGAATATCCGCACGCGTGCCAGAAACCTTACGCGAAGCCGTAGAAGAAGAAAATATTCGCAAGCGTCGAGGAGGAAACATGTTCGCCGATTTAATTCAGGACTTGCGCCACTCGCTGCGAATGCTCCGTAAATCTCCGGGATTCACCGCTCTCGTCGTGTTCACGCTTGCGCTGGGCATCGGCGGCAACACCGCGATTTTCAGTTTTGTGAATGACGCGCTGCTGAAGCCGCTGCCGTATCACGATCCCGACCGGCTGGTAATGGCCTGGGAAACTACCGCTGGTCAGGCGCATTCGGAAAATATCGTAGCCGCGCCGAATTATCTCGACTGGGAAAAACAAAATGATGTTTTCGAGCGCATGGCCATTTATGAATTTCTTGGATACAACATTTCCGGTGAAGGCGATCCGGAAATCGTCGGCGGACTTCGCGCTTCCAGCGGCCTTTTCGACGTGCTTGGCGTGCCGCCCATGATGGGGCGCACATTTACAAAGGACGAAGAAGCTCCGGGGAAAGATCATGTTGTCGTGCTGAGCTACGGTTTGTGGCAGCGCCGTTATGCCGCCGATCGTTCGATTCTTGGCAAGGCAATTCGCATCAATCAAGAAAGCTACACGGTCATCGCTGTAATGCCGCAAGGTTTCGCGTTTCCCGTTGCTCAGCAAAAACTCTGGGTCCCCATTGGTTTCAATGAAGGCGACCGCAGCCGCGAAGCACATTCTTTTTACGTGAGCGCGCGCCTGAAGCCCGGCGTCTCATTTGAAAAGGCCCGCGCGGAAATGGACGCCATCGGCTTGCGCTTGGCGCAGGCGTATCCGGAAATAAGTCACGGCAATAGCGCCACCATCACGCCGATCCGCGACTTATATTTGGAGGATTTCCGTCAGGTGATGCTGACGCTCCTGCTTGCCGTGGGATTTGTTCTGCTGATCGCGTGCGTGAACATCGCGAATTTGTTGCTGGCGCGCGGAAGTTCTCGCCGCAAGGAACTCGCTCTCCGCGCGGCGCTGGGTGCTTCCGGTTCGAGAATTTTCCGTCAGATGATGACGGAAAGCATTCTGCTGGCACTGTTCGGCGGCTTCGCCGGCGTGGCGCTGGCGTTGGGAATTTCTCCGCTGCTTTTGAAAATCATGCCGGAGAGCTTGAAAAATATTCCATTTCGCGACATGACCATGATTCATCCCGACATTCGAGTACTCGCATTCACGCTGGGCGTTGCGTTGGTGACGGGAATTCTCTTCGGCATCGTGCCGGCGTTGCACGCTTTCGGTGTCGCTCCAGGTGAATCGCTGAAGGAAGCTGGCTCGCGCGGCAATTCGGGTAGTAGCAGTCGCCGCGTGCGCGAAGCGCTGGTCGTAGCCGAAGTGGCGCTCGCGTTGACGGTACTTGCCAGCGCAGGTCTGATGATCACCAGCATGCGGCGCTTGTTGGCCGTGTCTCCGGGATTCAATCCGAACGGATTGCTCACGATGGAAATGGCGCTGCCCCAGAAAGATTTTTATGGCCCGCCCACGCGCCCTTTGTTTTGTCAGCAGATGGAAGAACACCTCGAACAATTGCCCGGCGTTCTTTCCGTCAGCGCGGTGAGCCAGCTTCCGATGGTTGGCGGCGCCGCTCGTGCTGTCACCTTTGAAGGCAGGCCTGAACCCGCACCGGCCGACCGAGTTGGCGCGGGCTACAGCATCGTTTGCCCGAATTATTTCCACACCATGGGAGTCCCGCTGATCGAGGGCCGCGAATTTACGAATCAGGATTCGCTGCGTGCGCCCGGAGCCGCGATTATTTCCGACCGTTTCCGGGAAAGATTTTTTCCAAATGAAGATCCAATCGGAAAGCGCTTCAAGCTCGTACCTTATCAGGATGAAGCTCCGTGGCAAACAGTCGTTGGAGTTGTGGGAAATGTTCATCAGCGCGGCTTGGATAAGACATTTCTCGCGCAGGTATATCTGCCGTATAGCCAGGCCGCGTGGCCTTCCATGGCAATTGTGGTTCGCGCGGAATCAAACACCGCCGCACTTACTGCGAGCGTACGAAAAGCGCTGAGCGAAGTTGTGCCCGAACAAGCTGTGACGGACACCGTGATGATGGATCAAATCGTGGAAAATTCCGTCGGCCCCCGCAAATTTCCAATGCTGCTGCTTACCGGATTCGCACTCGTCGCGCTTGTGCTGACGGCGATCGGTGTTTATGGCGTGGTGAGTTACGGAGTGGCGCAGCGCACTCACGAGATTGGAATTCGGATCGCGCTGGGCGCGCAAACGCCACGCATTTACACGCTGATCGCACAACAAGCGATGATTCCCGTTGTGTTGGGCGTGGCCGTCGGCGTAGGGGCGGCGCTCGCGCTGAGCAAATACCTGCAGAACCAACTTTATTCCGTCCGCGCAACGAATCCATTTGTTCTTGGAGTTTCCGTGCTGCTGCTGATTCTTGTGGCGATGCTGGCGTGTTTTGTGCCCGCGCGGCGAGCATGCCGCGTGGATCCGCTAGTTGCTTTGCGGCACGAATAAACGTTCGGTGTGAGAAATTATGCGCGATTGGAAACAATTTGTCCGCGAACATTTGCCGCCGCTCGGATTAAGCGGCGCTCGCGAACAGGAAATTGTCGAAGAAATCGCGCAGCAGATTGAGGACGCGTATTCCGAAGCAATATCGCGCGGCCTCGCACGACAGCAAGCCGACGCGCACGCTATCGCACAGATTCCTGATTGGAATTTATTAGCGCAAGAGATTCGCCGCGCCGAGCAGCCCATCGCAAATGAAATTGCGTCTCGCGTTCCGCAAGAATGGCGCGAAGCATTACACGAAGAACATTTTCGCAAGCACCGGGGAGGAAACATGTTCGCTGACTTGCTGCAGGACATCCGCTACGCATTTCGCATGTTGCGCAAAAGTCCCGGCTTTACATCCATCGTAGTGCTGACGCTTGCGCTCGGCATCGGAGCAAACGCCACAATTTTCTCCGTGATCAACGCCGTGCTGCTGCGTCCGCTGCCTTATCCGCAACCGGAACAATTGGTGCGCATCTACGAAAGTGATCCGGCGAAAGGCTGGCCGACATTTTCCGTCTCGCCGCCGAATTTTTTGGATTGGCGCGCGCAATCACACTTGATTGAAAAAATGGCCGCGTACGCACCCAACGGATACTCCTACACCAGCGGTGACACGCCCGAGCATTGGTCGGGGCCGATGGTCACGGAGGGATTTTTTGAAGTTTTGAAAGCCCAGCCCGAGCTGGGACGTACTTTTAGTTCAGACGAATTTCAGACGGGCAAGGATCACGTGATTGTAATCAGTGATGCGCTCTGGCGCAGCGCATTCGCCGCGGATCGAGCCGTACTTGGGAAAAATGTTTCGCTCGACGGGCAAGCGTACACCGTGATCGGCGTGATGGGTCCACAATTTCAATTTCCTTCCATCGCTTCCCAGGTCTGGACGCCGTTAGTTTTTACTCCGGACACAATTCAAAACGGCCGTGGGGGACATTATCTCGGCGACATCGCACGCTTGGCTAGCGGCGTGACCGTCGCACAAGCGCAAGCCGAAATGGCGGGCATCGCTGCGCGTTTGGCGAAACAATATCCGCTGACGAACGATGGATGGACCGCGGCGATCCTGCCGCTATCGCAGGCTGGAGGCGTGCGTGAAATTCGTCCCGCGCTTTTCGTGCTGCTTGGCGCAGTAGGATTCGTGCTGCTCATTGCCTGCGCAAATGCAGCAAATATGTTGCTCGCGCGCGCCAGCGTCCGCCAAAGAGAAATCGCCGTGCGCTTAACGATGGGCGCGAGCCGCGGGCGCCTGGTAAGGCAGTTACTGACCGAAAGTATTTTGCTTTCATTGATCGGCGCTGCGTTCGCTCTACTGATCGCATTCTGGAGCACGCGAGTCATCTCGACGCTGCCTGCAAATTTTCTTCCTCACGCGCAATACGTCACGCTGGATAGCAGCGTGCTATTTTTCACGATCGCTCTCGCATTTCTCACGGGATTATTGTTCGGTTGCGCGCCGGCAATCGCCATGGTACGCGGCGAGCTTGCCGAATCGCTGAAAGAAGGCGGTCGAACGGGAAGCGGCGCGCGCGCAGGACTCCGCAAATTGCTGGTCATGGCCGAAGTGATGCTCGCGTTTGTGCTTCTTGCAGGAGCCGGATTATTGATGCGCAGTTTTTCGCGGCTTTCCGATGTTGATCCCGGTGTCCAGACCGCCGGACGATACGCATTTGCCCTAAACATTCCTGAGAAGCAGTACGCGACGCCGCAACAGCAGACGGAATTTTACAATCAAGTTCAGCAACGCGTGGCCGCTCTGCCGGGAGTCAGTTCCGTTGTCTACACATCACTTGTTCCAGTGAGTGGGGATGATGAAGATTACGAAATCGGCCGCGCACCCGACGCGTCGAATGCAAACAATCCTTCGGCGCTTTCTTATCGCGTGTCGCCGGGCTACATGCGCGCGTTGGGGATTCCCATTCTTTCCGGACGCGAATTTACGCCAACCGACAATGCGGCCGCGCCAAAAGTCTGCATCATCAACGATGTTTTCGCGCGCACACTCTTTCCGGGACGCAATCCCATCGGCGAGAAAATTCACATTGGACATGACTACGATATTCTCCGCGAGATTGTTGGCGTGGTGGCCAGCGTGAAGCAGTACGGACAGGCAGACACCGGATCTTCGATGCAGGTCTACGAAGCATTCGCGCAATTCCCGCGCACCGATGAAATTTTTATTGTGCGCACAGATGGAAACAGTGCCGGCCTCGCCTCAGCCGTGCGCCACGCTGTGCAGCAAGTGGATCCGCAGCAACCAGTAACCGGATTCCGTCCGCTCGATGAAATTCTGGGCGATTCCATCGCGCTTCCGCGCTTCCGCACGGTTTTGTTGGGAATGTTCGCGGGCCTCGCGGCGTTGCTCGCGGCAATTGGTCTTTACGGCGTGATGTCCTATACCGTGACGCAACAAACTCAGGAAATTGGAATCCGATTGGCGCTCGGCGCGCAGCGAGGCGATATTTTGCGCCTGATTATCGGCCGCGGAATGTTGCTGGTCGGCAGCGGCGTCGCGCTTGGAATTGCCGGAGCGCTGGCATTGACGCACGTGCTGGTCTCATTCGCGTCATTCTTATTCGGAGTGAAAGCGTATGACCCGATCACTTTGGTGAGCGTCACGCTTATGTTCGCGGCAGTGGCCGCGCTTGCGTGCTGGTTGCCCGCCCGCCGCGCCAGCCGAGTCGATCCGCTGGTGGCTTTGCGTTACGAATGAACGCCGAAAGTTCATAGCCATGCCTGACTGGAAGCAATATGTCCGCGAGCACCTACCTCCGCTTGAATTAAGCGGCGCGCGCGAACAGGAAATAATCGAAAAAATCGCGCAACAGCTCGAGGATGTGTTTTCAGAATCAATTTTGCACGGCCTCGCACCCGCCGAAGCCGAATCTCGCGCCGCCGCCCAAATTCCAGATTGGCGCGCCCTGGCACACGAAATTCGCAGAGCCGATCAGCCCATCGCGGAAATCATGAACGCCGCCGTACCCGAAGACTGGCGCGAAGCAATCCGAGAGGAAAACTTTCGCAAGCGCAGAGGAGGAAATTTTATGGCCAATTTCTGGCAAGACGCCTGCTACGCATTTCGCGTGCTGAGAAATTCACCCGGAATCACCGCGGTCGTCGTGCTCACGCTCGCGTTGGGCATCGGCGCGAACTCCGCAATTTTCTCCGTTGTGAATAGCGTCCTGCTGCGTCCGCTGCCGTATCGTGATTCCACATCGCTCGTGTGGGTTACAGATCGGTTGCCGAAACAAAATCAAAATATCGTCTTCGACGCGGACTATTTCGCGTGGCGCAATCACTGCACGTCATTTCAGGAAATCACCGCCTATATGAACTCAGCCGAATACACGCTGACCGGGGCGGGCGATGCGGAACGAGTCGCCGGCGTTCGCGCCACATATTCTTATCTGCGCACGCTCGGCGTATCGCCTCAGATTGGGCGCGACATTTCCGTCGAAGAGGATCGGCCGGGCGGGCCGCACGTTGTTTTGATGAGCGACAGACTGTGGCGCGCGCGCTTCTCCGCTGATCCCACCGTGGTGGGCCGCAACATCGCACTCGACGGAAATTCCTATACGGTTGTTGGTATTCTGCCCCCAAGTTTTGAATTCCCGGAAAATCCCAAGGGGGATCTTCTAGTGCCGTTCGGACTTAGCGACAGTGAAGTGCTCGCCAACCGAGCCATCTTTTTTGTGCGAATCATCGCGCGACTGAAGCCCAGCGTCACGCCGGACGCCGCAGCGGCTGAATTGGATGCGATCTCACCTCCATTCCACGCGGCCTATACCGGAGGCTATGCAAAGAGTTTCATCGGAGCGCATGCGCAAGTGATGCCTCTTCACGACCGTCTTGTGGGCGATGTGCGCAAAGCATTGCTACTGCTACTCGGTGCCGTAGCATTTGTTCTTTTGATTGCGTGTGTGAATGTTGCGACGTTGCAGCTCGCGCGAGCCGCGGCTCGCGAAAAAGAAATCGCGATTCGCGCAGCGATGGGAGCCGGACGATGGCGGCTGGCGCGCCAGCTTCTTACGGAAAGCACGCTTGTAGGATTTCTCGGAGGCGTCGCAGGCCTGCTCCTTGCCGTGTGGCTTGTCGCGCTGGCGCGGCGATTTGGCCCGCGCGCCATTCCCCATTTGGACGCCACGCAGCTGGATGGCCACGTTGTCTTGTTTACGATTGTGGTTTCATTCCTCTCCGGCATTCTCTTCGGTCTCGCGCCGGTTTTTTCCGCGTTCCGCGTGTCGCTGAATGATTCATTGAAGCAGGGCGGAGCGCAAAGCAGCGCGGGGAAAAAAGCTGTCCGCCCACAGCAAGTGTTAGTGACGATCGAACTCGCCATGGCGCTGGTTCTTTTCATCGGCGCAGGACTTCTCGCGCGAAGTTTTGTCCGGCTGATTTCCATTCCGCAGGGATTTGATTCGCATGGAGTGCTAACCGCCAGGATTTCGCTTCCGGCCAGCACTTATTTGAAAGAGGAGCTTCAACGCGAATTCTATTCTCAATTGATGGAGCGGGTGCGGGCGCTGCCGGGTGTTACGTCTGCCGCCGCAGTCGGGGAGTTGCCATTCGGCGGGTGGGCTTACAGTTCGGCTATTCAGGTGGAAGGCCGCCCGCTGATTGAAAATAATCCTGCAATCAAACGGAATGCCGCCATAAATCCCGCCACGTCCGAATTTTTCACGGCGCTGCGGATTCCTCTCAAGTCTGGGCGTTTTTTGGATCACACCGACGTAGCGAACGCGCCGGAAACCGGAGTAATCAACGAAACATTTGCGCGAAAATTCTTCCCCAATGAAAATCCTATCGGCCATCGCATTGAATTCGCGGCGGCTGACGACCCGACCTGGCGCACGATCGTCGGCGTTGTCGGCGACACGCCCCAAACCGGTATCGCAACGGAAATACTCCCTGAGGTTTATGTTTCCGCGGAACAATTGCCCGACCCCGGCACGTCTCTCGTACTCCGCACGGATGGAGACCCGATGACACTCGCTCCCGCCGTCCGCGAGATTGTCGCGTCACTGGACAAGAACGTGCCGCTCTACGAAGTCGAACGGTTGGACGATTCACTCGCCTCTCAAGTTGCCTCTCAGCGCTTCAACATGGCGCTGCTCGCAGGTTTCGCCGTGCTCGCTCTACTACTTTCCGCAATCGGAATTTACGGCGTGATGGCCTACGCCGTCGGACAGCGCACTCACGAAATCGGAATTCGCCTTGCGCTCGGCGCCGTTCCCGGGAATGTTCTGCGTATGATTTTATTTCAAGGCGCGAAACTTGCGGTGCTTGGAGTTGGGCTTGGCCTCGGCGCGGGCATAGCGCTCACACGTCTACTAAGCTCGATGCTTTTTGAAGTGAAGCCAACGGACCCGCTTACATTCGCCGCAGGCGCGCTAATTCTGTTTGCCGCAGCGCTCGCCGCCTGCTGGATTCCCGCCCGCCGGGCGACAAAAGTAAGTCCGCTGGTGGCTCTGCGCTACGAATAAATGTTGCGATACGAGTAGCGCGGAGTCGCTCCAAAAAAGCAAACGGCCAGGGAGAAAATTCCCTGGCCGAAGCTTTCATTTCCGAATTGTATTTCGATGTTACGCTTTGCCGTTCGCAAAATGCATCTTGCGGCCCAACAATCCCAAACCGATCAGCCCGCCCGTAAGAAGAAGGAACGAGGATGGTTCTGGAACAGCTGCCGTGTCAGATCCTTCTGTCAGATAAGCGGTACTTCCGGAACCAGTCTGCGTAGGATTCGCGCAGTTTGTGGGCACGAAGTCTGGAGCGATGCATAGATCTCCGCCCGCATAACCTATCAACGTGGAGACCGGGAAGTACACATCCAAGATCGGAAAATTGAAGGCCGATGTGGTGGTCAGTTGAAGCAGGTATTCGGTACCCGTCCCCTGTCCTTGCGCTTGAACGAACGTGAACGTAGCGCCGCCGACCATCAGATTGATGCCATCAACCGCACCTGTTGCGGTGTTAATTGTAAGCGTGCCGCTTAGCGTTGCGCCGCCTTGGAAGGTACCATTAAACGTGAAAATGGTATCTGCCTTCGCTGCGAACAGCCCAGGGCCTACCAGCATTGCTGCTAGTACAAGAATCATCTTTGAGATACGAGAAACAAACAGTTTGCGCAAGAGTCCCTCCGGACTTTCTAGTGTTCGCACTTCCAAATAATAGGGATCGTTCTTCCTGCCCGGCCTTTGCGGGACAAGACAAAGACACGGCCGAACCGAAGGAACCCCCTGGCAACCCTGCATTTACGATTCCAGATGGCGTGCTGCAGTACTAGAAATTTCAATGCTTCTTAACTGATTGAATCTAAATCGCTAAACGGTCAGTTCGCAGTGATCCCGTCCCAAAATGGTGCACCGAGAAGTTTTCCACATGTGCAAGAAAGTTCCCAGAAGTTATTCCAAATTGGGGATTACGGCGGATCGTCCTAGTACCTGTCGCGCGAACCGCCGCTCTCCCGAATCGAATAAATCCCCGCTGAAAATTTACGTCTTCTTCGGTTCAGGTTTCGCGGCGGCCAGCGCAGCCTTCGCTTGCGCCACCAATTGTGTGAATCCGCTCGCGTCCTTCACGGCCATATCCGCCATAACTTTACGGTCGATAGTGATGGCCGCGGCTTTCAGTCCGGCGATAAATTGACTGTAGGACATGCCGGCATTTCGCGTGGCGGCTCCGACGCGCTGAATCCAGAGGCGGCGGAACTGGCGCTTCTTGTTGCGGCGATCGCGGAAAGAAAAGCGCTCTGCGCGATTCACCGCTTCCTGCGCCGATTGATACAGCTTGCTCTTTGTTAGGAAAAATCCTTTTGTGCGCTTTAGATACTTCTTCCTGCGCGCGCGGCGTTTAGTTCCTCGTTTTACTCTTGCCATGGTATTAGCTCCTGCGGGAGATGCACGACGGCACACAGCCGCGAAAACGTTTGCGAAAAATTAATTACGGAAAACTTCCGCGCAAAACAGTTCACACAAACCGAATGCAGAAAATGCTCTCCACGGCGTGTTTAGAATGCGCTGCGTCCGATCCTGCGGACTACTCGCGCTTGAAGCCGCTCCTCATTCAGATCATTCCAAATGAATGATGTGAACGGTGCAGCCTCGCTGGCCGGCAGGCCCGCCGTGGGCGGATAACGCGCTGCCTGGCACAGATACAACTTCGTCGAATAAAATCTTTATCCGTACGGAATCAGCCGCTTCACGTTCCGCGCGTCAGCTTTATTCACCAGCGTCAATTTCTTCAAGCGCCGCATACGGTTCGGCCCTTTCGTTCCCAACAAATGCCGTTTGCCGGAATGCGAACGCACAATCTTTCCGTTCTTCGTAATCTTAAAACGCTTTGCCGCGCCTCGATGTGTCTTTAACTTTAGCTTCTTAGCCACAGTTTCCTTCTCTCAGTTGTTTTTCTTAAGATGTCGTTTTTATACGACGACTTGCTCGGCGCAATTACGTAAAAAAATTCTACGACGTCGCCGGAGTTCCCGGTGTAGGCGCCGCGCCTTTTTTCGCCGCCAGCAGCGCCATTAAAATATTTGCTTCCATGCGCGGCCCCAATTCCACCTGCGCATATTCGCCGACTTCTTTCAGCAGGCGATCCATCTTTTTGCGGCTCACTTCTTGGTGCGCCATTTCGCGGCCGCGATGGAAAATCATGGCCTTAACTTTATGTCCTTCACCCAAAAATCGGATGATCTGATTCTTGCGCACCTGAAAATCGTGTTCAGCGGTGGAAGGCCGGAATTTTACTTCTTTCAACTGCGTGGCCTTCTGATGCTTCCGCTGCTCGTGCTTCTTCTTGCTTTCCTGATACAGGAATTTTCCGTAGTCCGTTATTTTGCAAACGGGCGGATCGGCCGTCGGAGAAATCTCAACAAGGTCCAGCCCTCGTTCGCGCGCGAGTTTAATCGCCTCGAACGGCTGCATCACTCCCAACTGCCCGCCTTCTTCATCGATTACCCGAATTTCCCGCGCCCGGATTTTATCGTTTACCCGGACCCGATCATTCGGCCGAAAACTTCGCTCGGCGATAAACCCTCCTCGACAACCCCGTTCCAGATCGACGCGCTTTGCACTGTTAAGCGCAAACGCATCAATGGGACGGCAAGTATAGCACGGCGGCAGGGGGATTTAGCTAGCGGGATTGAGCGAGAATTGCCGCCTGTTAGCGGTGCAACGACCCGTCGTAAATAGAGCTTAGTTCTCGCATATGCGATCGCACCAATTCCTGACCCATCATCGCAGATGACACAGGAGCGATACTTCCGCCTTTGTACTGATTGTACGCGGCCGTGGTTCCAATTTTTCGATACTGCTGCCATGTGGATTGCAAAGCGTCAAATTCTTTCACCAGATCCTCGGTAGTTGGCGGTGTACCCGTTGGTCCTGCTGCGGCCGGCTCGGCAGTTTCGGGATACCCGAGGCTCAAGAGTTCGCGGATTCCTCCGGTAAACTCCGAATAATTTGTCTCGGTGATCTCAGATTCTTTCTCCAGACATATTTCAATGTCGCGAGTAGTTCTGGCATCTTTACAATCTCCAGCCTTCTCGCGAGCCGTTTCGGCGTCGAAAGCTTTCGCGGCCTTCTTTTGCAGCGCTTCGCGTTGAAACATGTAGCTCGAAATTTTCCGCTGCAGTTCCTGCTCGGGCGTGGGCGCATTTTCTGGCTGAGTGGTGTCTTGCCCCGTCAACTGCCCGGGAATTATCAGAGCCGAGAAGACCAATGCGGCCAGCGCGCGGCAGAAAAATATTTTCATCGGTCTTCTCCTGTAACTTATCTTGAAGGCTTCAAAACATATTCCATCAACGGCAACATGCGCCCGGCAAGCGCATTTGATTCTATCTCTCCGATTCGGACCGCACCTTGGCGCGCATAAAACGCCTCGGCAAATGGATCGGAAATCAACGTCAGCTTGCGGAATCCGATAGATTGAGCGACGCGCAGTGAATGTTCCCACAACTGTTTCCCGTATCCGCGTCCAATGTGTTTCGGCTCGATGAACAAATCCTCCAGCGCGACAGTTTCCGCGTCTTCGGGACGAAGACTGTAGAAACCAATCATTTCATTTTCAGTTTCCAAAATGTAGACGTGGAAACCCGGAAGAAATTTTTCGGGAATCACTTCCAAATCCGCACGCACATTCGCCATGAATGCCGAATCGTATCCCCAATGCGCTTTCGAGCGCATCGCTAATTCAGTAAGCGCGGGACATTCGTCCATGCGCGCTTGGCGAATTTTGGGGATCAACGAAATTTCTCCAGAAAAACTAATTATGCCTGATTTTATCGCGCGAACGTGCGCGTGACCGCTGCTTCTGGCAGAATGTGGCGGCGGATAGCGTGATGAAACCTTGGAAAAAATTCGCAGCAATAAATGTCGGTGCGCTGATTGGCATCGGCCTTTCGCTGTTCATCGTTCCGCCTAACACGCCGTTTTGGATGTGGCTGGCCATCTCCACCGCCACTATCGCTATCTTTAATTTCTTTCTGTACAGGCGATTGAAAAAGCCCGTGGGCGCGCCGAAGGCGGAGCCTATTCCCGCAATAATCGCGTGGATCTGCACCGGGTTCTTTTTGCTCGAGGTAGCCTTCCATTTCTTCCATCGTTAATTTCATGCCCACACCCGCCACACAACCCGACGCCACATTTCACCACGACGCCCCAGCCGGTCGCTGGACCGCCCTCGGGATTTTAGCCACCGCCGGCTTTCTGGAAATGAGCACATGGTTCTCCGCCTCAGTAGTTCTGCCGCAATTGCGCGCCGCCTGGAAAATCACAACCGCGGCCGGAGCGTGGCTCACAATTTCCGTAATGATCGGATTCGTTGTGGGCGCAGTTCTTTCCGCTGTATTCAACATCGCCGATATCATCGCGCCGCGCAGACTGATGTTGCTCGGCGGCGTTGGCGCTGCCGCGTTTAATCTCGGGCTGCTTGCGAGTAACGGAATGGCCAGCGCAGTTCCTTTGCGGATCGCAACCGGCGCAGCGCTCGCGCTCGTCTATCCGCCAAGCATGAAAGTGATGGCCACATGGTTCCGGCGGGATCGCGGCGCGGCGCTTGGCGCGATGGTCGGCGGACTCACCATGGGCTCCGCGCTTCCCAGTTTATTAAACGGACTCGGTGGAGTTCACTGGACGCGCGTAATTATCACCACTTCCGTGTTGACGGTCCTGGGCGGCGCGCTCGCCGAATTTTTCGGACACGATGGCCCATTTCCATTTCCTCGTGCAGTGTTCGATCCGCGCCAGGCCGCGCTCGTATTTGCAAATCGCGGCGTCCGTCTGGCAACGCTCGGATATTTCGGACACATGTGGGAGCTTTACGCGATGTGGACGTGGTGCGGCGCATTTTTCGCCGACGCAATTCGCGCGCATGGCGCAATTTTTTCCGGCGGCGATCCAGCACGTGAAGCCGCTTTCGCTGCTTTCGCCGCAATCGGAGCCGGCTCGCTCGGCTGCTGGTCCGCGGGCGTTCTCGCCGATCGTTGGGGACGCACCCGCACCGCCGCCGCATCCATGATCATCAGCGGCGCATGTGCATTAGGAATTGGCGCGCTCGCAACTTATTCCGTCGCGCTAACTTTAATTCTCGGCGTCATCTGG
>DATBYL010000213.1:0-7762 GCA_036513735.1 Candidatus Acidiferrales bacterium | reverse complement strand
ATCTTTCGGCGTGCGCGCTGACGTATGCGGCGTGCGGCGATGAGGATTTGAAACGCAAAGCGGATTTGCTGGTGGGCGAGCTATCGCGATGCCAGGAAGCGTATGGCGGCGGATATTTGAGCGCGTTTCCGACGGAATGGTTTGACCGGCTGAAGAGCGGCACGAAAGTTTGGGCGCCGTTCTACACGATTCACAAAATTATGGCCGGGCATTTGGATATGTATTCGTACTGCGGAAATGAACAGGCGCTTTCGACCGTGGAGAACATGGCCGGTTGGGTGGAAACTTATTTGAAGCCGGTGGACGATGCGCAGTGGGCGCATATGCAATTGACCGAGCACGGCGGAATGAACGAAACGTTATTTAATTTGTATGCGGTGACGGGGAAAGAAAAATATCTGGCGTTGGCGCGGCGATTCGATCACAAGAAGTTCTTCGATCCGCTGGCGGAACAGCACGATGAATTGAATGGCTTGCACACGAACACGAATATCCCGAAGGTGATTGGCGCGGCGCGCGGATATGAACTGACGGGTGACGCGCGTTATCACACGATTGCGGATTATTTCTGGCGAGAGGTTGTGGGCCAGCGAACGTACGCGACGGGCGGCACAAGCAATGGAGAAGGTTGGCAGGAAGCGGGCCATCTTGAGAATCAACTGGGAAACGCGGCGGAAGAATGTTGCTGCAGCTACAACATGATGAAACTTTCCCGGCATTTATTTGGATGGACGGGCACTGCCGCCCAGATGGATTACTACGAGCGCTTACTTTTCAATGTGCGCATGGGGACGCAGGATCCGGATGGAATGTTGATGTACTACGTGCCACTGTCGCCGCGATCCTGGAAAACTTTCGGTACGCATTTCAATGCGATGTGGTGCTGTACGGGATCGGGTATTGAAGAATATGCGAAGACGAACGACACAATTTATTTCCACGATGCGAATGGAATTTATGTGAATTTATTTATCGCGTCGGAAGTATCGTGGCCGGAAAAAGGATTGAAGCTGGTGCAGGATACGGCGTTTCCGGAAGAGGAAGCGACGACGTTGACGGTGGAAGCGAAGCGTCCCGTGATGATGAGCGTACACATTCGCGTGCCGTATTGGGCGACGCACGGATTCGCTGTGAAAGTAAATGGCATGCCGCAAACGATTGCTGCTGCGCCGGGAACTTACGCGGCGATCACGCGTGAATGGAAAAATGGAGACAAGGTTCACGTGGCGATGCCGATGCGATTGCATGAAGCTCCGTTGCTGGGTGCGCCAAATTCACGTGCGGCGATGTATGGACCGCTTGTCCTTGCGGGACGATTTGGAAATGAAGGTCTGACGCACAACATGATTTACGGGCCTTCGGGGCCACGGGTGCGGCCGGGCGCATCACCGGAAGTTCGCAGCAGTGGCAAAGCGGGATTAGATTGGGTCGAGCCGGCGGCGAGTGGAAAATTGGCATTTCAACTTGCAGGACAAACTGAGAAGACGCAGTTGCGTCCGCTGTATCAGATATTGGATGAGAGATATGCGGTGTATTGGAAAGTGAATTCCGGGGCGGCGTGAGTGTTCGGAACGAAGAGTGTTCCAGTGTGAAACTGCGAAAAATATTTAGAGCTCGCGTCGGTTCTGTATAGAAGAGGGCAGTCTAGTCGCGTCGCCAGGCGCAATCTGTGCTCCCATGTTTACGCACCGCTACCACCTACTGGAACGCGAATACTACGAAACGACAGCGCTGCTGGCCGGCCCCTTGGATGTAGACGACCGCAATCAATTGACGCAGCGACAATTGACAATCATCCTGGAAGCTCGTGAGATGGCAAAGATCATGGACTATCCAGCGCCACGCTGGTGTGGCGCAACAAAATAAATTATTTCCGGAGAACCCCTTCCGCCGGAATTAGTTCCCCGCCGAATTCTTGACACCTTTCCGCACGCATGCTAGTTTCATTTTTCACCTTTTGTCAGGAAATTTCGTGACACTTCCAGAATCGGAACTCCGCAAAACCGCGCTCAACTCACTCCATCGCCGGATGGGGGCCAAGATGGTCGACTTCGGCGGATGGGATATGCCCGTGGAATATCCGGCGACCGGCGGATTGATCGCGGAACACATGGCGGTGCGGACCGGCGTCGGGGTTTTTGACGTGAGCCACATGGGCGACATCACGATTGACAGCAGCGAGCCGGGCGGCGCGCTTGCCGCGGTGCAGAACATCAGCATGAACGACGCAGCGAAGCTGGCGATCGGACAGGCACATTATTCGGCGCTGCTTTATCCGCAGGGAACGTTTGTTGATGATGTGATTGTGCATCGCATGGACGATGAAAATTATCTGCTGGTGATCAATGCCGGGACGCGCGAAAAAGATTTTGGCTGGGTGCGCGATAACGTAAAAGGATTTAAGTGCGTTGCGAAGGACGTTGGAGATAATTACACGCAGCTTGCGATTCAGGGGCCGCGCGCGGCGGAAGTGATGTCGAAATTGACGGACGCGAACTTGTCCGTGGTGAAAAATTATTGGTTCACGCATGGAACGGTTTGCGGACTGCCGAATATTTTGATTGCGCGGACTGGATACACGGGCGAAGACGGATTTGAGATCTACGTTCCGCCGGACGCAAAGACGAGCGAGATGGTTTGGGGAAAAGTTTTTGACGCGGGCAAGGAATTTGGGATTATGCCTTGCGGATTGGGCGCGCGAAATACGTTGCGTCTGGAAAGTAAGATGGCGCTTTACGGACACGAGATTTCCGACACGATTAATGTGCTGGAAGCAGGGCTGGATCGTTATTGCAAAATGGAAAAAGGCGATTTCGTCGGGCGCGCCGCGCTGGAACACGCGAAGGCGGCGGGAATTAAGCGCGTGTTAGTTGGATTGGAGATGGTTGACCGCGGAATAGCGCGCGACGGGTATAAAGTTTTGAATACGAAGGAACACGCAATTGGATATGTGACCAGCGGATCGCCCGCGCCATTGCTGAAAAAGAATATTGCGTTGGCGTATGTGCCGCCGGAGCATGCTGAGATTGGCAGCACAGTTTTAATTGAAGTACGGACGCAAAAATTGAAGGCGCAGGTTGTGCCGACGCCATTCTATAAGCGGCCCAAGAAATAATCTCGAACAAACGGAGAGTTCAGATGGCTTATCCAGCCAATTTTCGTTACACCAAAGAACACGAATGGATTGATTTGCAGGGCGACACCGGAACGATCGGTATCACTGATTACGCGCAGCATGAACTGGGCGACGTGGTGTTCGTTGAGCTTCCGAAAGTCGGCGCGAAATTGACAGCGGGAAAACCGCTAGGCACGGTGGAGTCTGTGAAAGCGGTGAGTGAAATTTATTCGCCGGTAAGCGGCGAAGTGACGGCGACGAATGAGACTCTCGCGGATTCGCCGGAGAAAATTAATACGGATCCGCAGGGCGCGGCGTGGCTGATCAAGTTGAAGGTGGCGAATCCTGCCGAAATTTCCGCGCTGATGGACGCGGCTGCTTATCAAAAATATGTGGACGCGAAGGACAAGGAAGCCCATTCCTGATGCGCTATCTCCCGAAAAGTCCATCCGAACGCCAGGAAATGCTTTCGGCGATTGGCGTGCGGTCGGCGGATGAATTATTCGCGTCGATTCCACAGCAATTCCGGCTGAAAGAATTGTTGGAATTGCCGGGGCCGCTTTCCGAAGCTGAAATTATTAAATTTTTCACCGAGCGTGCGGCGGAAAATTCCGTTGGCTACACAAGCTTTTTGGGCGCGGGCGTTTACAACCATCTGCGATCCGTGGTGACCGACGCGATAATTCAGCGCGGCGAATTCCTAACTTCCTACACGCCGTATCAGGCGGAAATCAGCCAGGGCACGCTGCAGGCAATTTTTGAATTCCAAACATTGATGTGTCAGCTGACGGGGCAGGAAGTGGCGAACGCGTCGATGTACGACGGTTCGACGGCGCTGACCGAAGCGGTGCTGATGGCGGACCGAATTACCGGAAAGAGGCGGGTGGTGATGTCCCGCGCGGTGCATCCGGAATACCGGCAGGTGCTGGCGACGTACGCGCGGAACTTGGATATTGAAGTTGTGGAAGTTGGCTACACGGGTTCCGGGCAAATGGATTTGGAAGCGCTGCGTGGATTAGTGCATGACGATACTTCATGCGTGGTGACGCAATCGCCGAATTTTTTTGGCGTGATTGAACCTGTCGCTGAAATTACAGAAATTGCACACAAACTCGAAGCGCTCTCCGTGGTGGCGATTACGGAAGCGGTTTCGCTAGGCGCCGTGAAGCCACCGAGTGAAGCGGATATTGTGGCGATGGAAGGACAGAGTTTCGGATTGGCGCCGAGTTATGGCGGGCCGTTCGTCGGAGTGATTGCCACACGCGATAAATTTGTGCGGCAGATTCCGGGACGGCTTGCGGGGCAAACGGTGGACGGCGCGGGTCGGCGTGGATTTTGTTTGACGCTGGCGACGCGCGAGCAACATATTCGGCGCGAAAAGGCAACGTCGAATATTTGTACGAATCAGGCGCTTTGCGCGTTGGCCGCGACGGTGCATCTCTGTTTGTTGGGCAAAGAAGGCTTAAAAGAAATGGCCGCGCAGAATATTGCGAAGGCGCGATTCGCCGCGGATTTGTTGACGAAGGTGCCCGGAGTGAAGCTGGCGTTTACCGGGCCGGTGTTCAATGAATTTGTGATTGAACTGCCGCGTGCGGTGAAAATTGTGAATGCTTCGCTGAAACGCGAAAAAATTATCGGCCCGCTGCCGATTGGCGGCTGGTATCCGGAATTGAGCAAACGCGGATTGGTGTGCGTGACGGAAACAACTTCGCGCGCAGAAATTGAGAAGTTTGCGGCAGCGCTGGAACGCGCGCTGGCCGAGCCGCTCTAAAAATTGAAATGATTTTGCGAAAAGGAATTCAGTGAGCAACTTGAAACCACAGTCTGACGGACACATGTACCGGCCTGAGGGCTTGGTATTTGAAAAATCGGCGACCGGCAAGCGCGGATTTGAATTGCCTCCGCTGGACGTGCCGGCCGTTGACGTGAAGCAGGCGCTCGGCGCGGCATTCGCGCGTGATGAAGTTGCTGGCTTCCCAGAAGTGAGCGAGTTTGAAGTGATCCGGCATTTCACGCGGCTTTCCACCTGGAATTACGCCATCGATTTGGGCATGTATCCGCTGGGTTCTTGCACGATGAAATACAATCCGCGCGTGAATGAATTTGTGGCGCGGCTGGGCGGCGTGGCGACGGAACATCCCTATCAACCGCTTGAACTTTCACAGGGCTGCCTGAGAATTTTGCAGGTGTTGCAGGATTGTTTGCTGAGCATTACCGGAATGGATGCCGTGACGCTGCAACCGTCCGCCGGCGCGCAAGGTGAATTGACGGGACTGCTGCTGATACGCGCATACATGGAAAGCAAAGGCAGCGCGCGGAAGAAAGTTTTGATTCCAGATTCGGCGCACGGCACAAATCCCGCTACGGCGGTGATTGCCGGATATGAAGTGGAAAATATTCGGTCGGACGCGCAAGGACAGATTGATATCGAGCAACTGAAGCGCATCGTGAATGAAGATGTTGCGGCGCTGATGGTGACGAATCCTTCCACGCTGGGCGTTTTCGAGCAGCGGATTTCCGAAGCTGCCGACATTCTGCACAAGGCCGGCGCGTTGCTTTATATGGACGGCGCAAACATGAACGCGCTTGCTGGCATTGCGCGGCCGGGCGATTTCGGCGTTGACGTGATGCATTTGAATTTGCACAAAACATTTTCGACTCCGCATGGCGGTGGCGGACCGGGCGCGGGGCCGGTGGTCGTGAAGAAAATTCTGGAGCCGTTCCTGCCTGTGCCGGTCGTAGTGAAGAAGCCGGATGGAACTTTGTCGCTTGATTTGAACCGGCCGAAGTCCATTGGACGCGTGCGAGCGTTCGTTGGAAATTTTGGCGTGCTGGTTCGCGCGTTGGCTTACACGCTGGCTTATGGGCCGGGAATTCGCCAGGCGACGGAAGATGCGGTCGTCAACGCGAATTACATTCGGAAGAATTTGGAAGGCGTGTTCGATCTTCCCTACTCTTCGCCATCGATGCATGAAGTGGTTTTCAGCGACGCGAAGCAAAAGAAATTCGGCGTGAACACCATGGACATTGCGAAGCGGTTGATCGATTACGGGTTTCATCCCTACACGACGGCGTTTCCATTGATCGTGCCGGGCGCGCTGATGATCGAGCCGACGGAATCGGAATCGAAAGAAGAATGCGATTTATTTATCGCTGCGATGCGCGCGATCGCGGAAGAGTCTGCGGAAAATCCGGAGCTGGTAAAAACTGCGCCGCATTCAACGCGAGTGGGAAGGTTGGACGAAGTGGGCGCCGCGCGAAAACCGATTCTGCGATGGAAACCGAATCAAACCGACAAGAACTGCTAGCCAGCCACCACACGTTGAGACACGGTTTTTCTACTGACTCAGCCGTACCGACGAAATAAACTTCTGAAAAACTGCATCGTAGTTATCGTATTCGCTTGCGGGAGCGGCGCACACAAAATACAAAATCCCCTCCGGGCGGACGACGGTGACGAGCCAATCGGTTTCGAGCCCTCCGAGCGGTGATTCGCTGGTCATTCTTATGGATAGCGCGGCCTGCCCGTCTACCTCGATCCGCTCGCGCGCGCCGGATATTTTCAAATTCGGACTGGATTCTTTAAGCGTCGCCAGTAATTGATCGGTGGCAGCGTCCAGCGGGATCGCCATCGGAGATGGTTGCGTATCCGCGGATGATTTCACAACCGCTTCGGACGATTGTGGCTGAAAAATATTGACGAGCACTCCACGCGCGAACGCGGGATCGTCCTCGGAACCATTGGCGGCATCATCGGGCGGAACAAAACTGACAGAATCGCCGCGTCCCAGAGCTTCCCAATCGACAGGATATTTTGCGCCGAAGGTGTCTCCGGTATAGCTCTTGAGACTCACGTCATCCGCGGAGCCGTGCCGCAAGGTAGGAGGCGCGTCTTTCGGATCAAGCTTTGGATCGGGTTTCAGATCTGATTTCAGATCGGGAGTAGCAATCTTCACATCGTTCACGGACGCTCGGAGAGTTCTTTCCGGCACAATCGGCAGCGAAAGCACGTACCGCCGAATTTCGCGGAATTCAGGTGAATCAACTTTGGAATCTTTGGGCGCGCCGCCCATCTTGTCAATTTCTTCGTCTACACGTTCGATGCGTCGCTCGGGAACGGGATGATCGGCGAAGAGCGCGGCAACGCGGCCCTTTTTCTTGCCGTCATTTTCGGCGTTCTCAAAAAACTGCGCCATGGCGCGCGGATCGTAGCCAGCGTCATACAGAATTTGCGTGCCCAGAATATCGGCCTGAGTTTCCGACGTGCGGGTATATTTCACCAGCACCGAACCGGCGATCACTCCGCCGCCAAGTTCGGAAGTAATCGAGCTTACCGAGCCGCCGCCGACCACCCCGCCGAGCATTCCGAAAAGCCCCGAAGACATTTCCTTCCGCGAAGCCTGATTTGTGCCGTGCCGCAAAGCGACATGCGAAATTTCGTGGGCCATCACACCGGCAAGTTGCGCTTCGTCATCGGCATCTTCAATTATGCCGCGGTAGATGTAGACCTGACCGCCGGGCAGCGCGAATGAATTCAGTTGCTTAGAATTCACGCAGTGAAATTCGTAGGGAAATTGTGTTCCCGGAGCGAAGGCGGCGATCTTGCGGCCCAGCCGATTCAGATATCCGTTGACACGCAAATCTTCG
>DATBYL010000212.1:0-13327 GCA_036513735.1 Candidatus Acidiferrales bacterium | reverse complement strand
CATCTGCCCGCGCCGAGCGCAGCGCGAATTGCGATTTCTTTGCGGCGGCCAGAGGCGCGCGCCAACAAAAGGTTTGCAACGTTTGCGCATCCGATCAGCAACAGTAGGACCACGGCGCCGAGGAGCAATAGCAAAGCTTTTTGAGTTCCGCCCACGATGTAATTCGTAAGCGGCATTACCAGCAAAGCCCAGGTTTTATTCGTGTCAGCGTGCTCCGCCGCGATATTTTCCGCGATTGTGTCCAGTTCCGCCCTCGCTTGGCTCAGGGTGATTCCGGGATTCATTCTGGCGATGACGACAAGAAAATGTGAACGCCGGATGTTCATATAGGGATTTTCCAGCGGCAACGGCTGCCAGATTTCAGCCAGCGATACAGAGGGGACATCGACAGGCAAAACGCCGACTACGGTTATGAGTTGCCCGTCGAGGGCAACTTTTCTGCCGACAATACCGGGATCACCGCCGAAATCACGCTTCCAGATTCCGTTTCCAAGAATCGCAACGGTTGGTTCATTTTCCTTTTCGTCGTCGGCCACAAAATCTCGGCCGACCAACGGAGTAATTCCGAGAGTCCGAAAGAAATTCCACGAAACGATCTGACTGCTCACCTGCTCTGGCTGCGCACTGCCGGTAATGTTGGATACGCCATCAAAATAGCCGATGGCGGCGAATTGCTTCAGTGTTTGCGCACGCGCGCGATAGTCCACAAAATCCGGAGGCGAGACCCCCGCGTCATCACTTCGCGAGAATCTTCCATTCGCGTGGAGGAGTTGCTGCTGAGCAGGAAAGGGAAGCGGACGAAGAAGCACCGCGTTCACGACGCTGAACATCGCGGTGGTGGCGCCAATGCCGAGCGCGAGAGTTAAGACGGCGATGACGGTGAAGCCGGGCTTCTGAGAGAGGGTGCGAAGCGCGTAGCGGATGTCTTGAAAAAAAGATCCCATCATTCATCCTTAAACAAAACGCAATAAAGCCCAACTATTCGTAGCGCAGCGCGATCATCGGATCTACGCGCATGGCGCGGCGCGCGGGCAGCCAGCAGGCTATGAGCGCGATCAAAATTAAAAGGCCGGACGTGACTGCGAACGCGGACCAATCGAACCCTGTGATTCCGAGCAGCAAATCGTCGACTGCGCTGGACAGAAAATAGGAAAGGAACAGTCCGACGAGCACGCCGCCGCCGACCATCGCCATTCCGCTGCCCAGAATTAGTTTCAGCACGTCGCCAGGCTGCGCGCCGAGAGCCATGCGAATTCCAATTTCCTGTGTGCGCTGGCTGACGGAATAGGACATCACGCCGTAAGTTCCGATTGCCGCCAGTAAAAGCGCTAGCACTCCGAATCCTGCGAGCAATTCCGCGCCGAGTTGGGCTTGCGCCAATACTTGAGTCAGAAGTTCCGGGCCGGTCAACACTCTTCGCACGGGAAGAGTGGCGTCCAAATCCTTGATGGCACTGAGCACGCTGGTTTTCGCCGCAGTTGGATCTCCCTTAGTTCGCACATAAACGATAACGGCCGGTGTGTAATGCTGCTTCAGCGGAAAATAAACAATCGGTTGCGGCGGTTCGCCCAGCGACAGCAATTTCACCGTCTTCACCACCCCGATAATCTCAACGTCCCAAGTTTGCAGAAGGAAATGGAGATGCTTGCCAATTGGATTTTGGCCCGCGAACATGCTGTCAACGAGCGCTTGATTTACGACGGCAACAAATTGAGATTGCGCGTCGTCGTGATCCGTAAACTCACGTCCATTCAGCAATGAAATTCCGGTGGTTCCGAAATATCCGGGAGAAACTGAGATCGTCGGCGTAAGTTTGCCGTTGCGAGGATCAGCCTGATCCACACTTTGGGGAAAAGTTGTGCGTTGCAGATTGGCGTTGAACGGCGCCACGTCAGCGAGGGCGGCGTTTGAAACCATCGGCAGTGTGGAAAGTTTTTCGGGTAGCTCACGGTAAAATTGTTCGGCGCGTCCCTGCGGATAGTTTTGCGTGGCGAGATTAACGTTCATCACCAACTCGTGTTTGACCTCGAAGCCGGGATCCATCTGCTGCGCGTTCCGCAAACTGTGAATAAAAATTCCCGCGCCGACGAGAGCAATCAGAGAGAACGCCACCTGGGTCATCACCAGAATTCCGCGGATGCCATACCAACGTGTGTTTCCAGTGGGTCCGTCACTGCGATCGCGCAGGGAGGCCATTTGTTCCGTCTTGGAAGCTTGCAGGGCGGGAATCAGGCCGAAAATTACGCTGGCCACGATGGCGAGGGCCATTGTGAAGAGGAGAACGCGAATATCCAGCGAGCGGTCGGGATCGGCGCCGTTCGCGGGAACAAGTTTCCAAATTAAATCTTTCGAGAAATATGCGAGCGCAATTCCAAGCGCGCCGGAAATGAGCGCGAGCATCAGGCTTTCGGTGAGCAACTGGCGAATCAATCGCCATCGTGATGCACCCATGGAAAGGCGAATCGCCAATTCGCGGCGGCGTTGCGTTGCACGGGTGAGAAGCAGATTCGCCACGTTTGCGCAGGCAATTAGCAGCACCAGTCCGACGACGAGCATCATTAGCGCGCCCGCTTTTGCAAAAAGCGCGCGCTGATTCGGCGGGATAAAAGTTTGATTCACGGGCAGCATGTCATTGTTGCGGCCGGCATTGTCTCTCGGATATGTTTTTTCAAGCTGCACGCCCAGCGCATGCATTGCTTCTTGCGCCGTGGAAAGTGAAACGCCGGGTTTCAGGCGCGCCATCATGAGCACCGATCGGAAGCCACGTTGGTTGTAGGCGTCCTTCACCGGGCCGATCAGAATCTGATCGTGCATCATCAACGGAATGTAAGCGTCGGGGCTTCCCAATGTTCCGAGATCGTGAAAATTTGCGGGCGCGATTCCGATTACCGAATAATCCGTGCCCCCAATCAGAACAGTACGGCCCAGAATATTTGGATCCTCGCCGAATTGTGTTTTCCAAAGAGCCGCGCTCAGCACAACAACAGGCTTGGCGCCCGGAGTTTGATCTTCGTCGGGCAAAAATCCGCGTCCCGGCTTCGGCTGCACGCCTACCAGATCGAAAAATTCGCCGGTGACGAGCGCAACGAAGAGCGGGGTGTCTTTACCGGAGACAGTTAGAGCAGAGCCGGTCTGAAAAATTATCGTCGACGCGGAAAACACGTTATTCATTTCGCGATAGTCTTCAGCATTGGGGCGAGAAAGCGGCAGGAACTGAAGCGCGGTGCTGCCTTTACTTTGCTGAGTGGAAAAAATCGCAACGACGCGCGACGGATCTTTTATGGGAACGGACTGCAGGAAAACTGCTTTGACGAGCGTGAAAATTGTGGTGTTCGCGCCAATTCCCAGCGTGAGCGACAAAATTGCTACTGCCGTGAACGCAGGTTTCTTCGCGAGCATACGCACGGCGTAACGGAAATCCTGCCAGAATGTTCCCACGATTCCCCCGTGCGCGATTTATTCGGCAACGATTTACACGTCAACGGCGCGAACGTTCGCGCCAGCCGTTATTTTACCTGAACAACTTTCGGCGAAAACTGAATTCTGTCTACGTTGTCGTAGTTGGACATGTCATTCAGAAGCACGACATCGCCTTCTTTTAAGCCGCCGAGAATTTCCATGGTGCTCACGGAGCCGCGGCCCAGGCGCACTTGAACTCGTTCAGCGTCGGCGCCGTCATTCAATACTTTGAAAAGACCGACAGTGCTATTCGGCTCGCCGTGAACGGGGCGCTGAATGAAAAGCACGTTGGTCATATTCTCGATTTCGATGGTGCCGTCCACGCTTTGATCGGGGCGCGCGCCGGGAGGCAGAGGCTCGTCAAAGCTGATGTCCACTGCGACAGTTCCGTTGATGGCTGCCGCGTCTTCGCGAGTTACATGTCCTTTCACGATTCCGTTGCGCGTGTCGACGGTGGCCTTCAAAAGTTGCCGGACGTCCTTCGCCTGAGTTTCAGGAACTTGCACAGTTGCTTTCAGGCGCGCTGGATTTGCAACGCGCGCGAGATTTGTGCCGAGCGTGACTTGCTGGCCTTCGGTCAGATCGGTTCCGACGACCGTGCAAACGCACTGTACAACTCCGCTAATGCCAGCGCGCACATGCAAGGCTTCCAGTTGGTTCTTCTTCAGGTCGTATGAACCTTTTGCTGACGCGATCTGGGCTGCCGAAGCCGCAAGTTGCGCTTTGGTGGCGTCATCGGCAATCAGAAGACCGTCATCGGCCAGCTTTAATTGAACGGCTAGATGATCGACCAATACCTTATCTAGGTCGGCATTAATTTTCGGTCCGAGCCCGCCTTCATACATGGCCTGGTCCTTTTTCAGGTTGGTCAACGCGGTTTGATATTGGCTGTCCACCTGCGCTCTGGCGCTCTTTTGGGTCATTAGACTGCTACTGAGCTGAACTTTCAGGCTGTCATAATTCGCCTGCGCTACTTTGTAAGCAAATTCGGCAGTGGACGCGTCACTCTGAAGTTGCGTATCACTTAATTCGACGATGATGCTGTTGGGTTCGACTTTCGCGCCAGAACGCAAAAGAATTTTTTCCACTTTCGCGCTTGACTGCGCGGGAATCCAACGAATGTCTTCGGGTACGAGCGTGCCCAGTCCGTGAACTTCGATCAGCATGTTGCCGCGCGTGACGGTGCTGGCATAGGTCGTCGAGCCGTCCATGGTGGGCGCGGCCGGGCGCAGCTTGGAGAGCAAAACCGTGACGCCTCCGACGATAATTACGATCACGCCGCCGATGATGATGCGCTTGATGCGGCGCTTCTTAGTTTGATCTGGCCGTGCGATATCCATTATTCGTAATCCTCTGGCTTTCCTTTATCACTAGAGTAAGCGCAAGTATCGGGCCTAGCTGCGGGGATTCTATATCATTGAATATAATACTCTTAGCTGGCCTGCGCTTGCCAATTTTTGTCACTGGTTGGCCGCTTGTGGGACTATACGTCGCAAAACCGGACAGCCAATATGACTTTCGGTAGGCGAATAATGGCGCAGCAAATTGACATAGTAGAGAGCGCCGTTTAGCATTGAATTTTCACGTTTACAACTTGCATGTGCTGAGCTTATAGCTCGCTAGCTGCGTGTGTCGCTGTATCGCAACGGACAGTTGGAGGATTTTTTACATTGGAAGTCGATGTGAATTCGGGATCGGTGCTGGATCGCATTGTTGAAGCGCGGCGCGCTTCGATTGCGCACCGTCAACGAGTGCTGCCGGAACCGGTGCTGAAGATGGCGGTGAAAAGCGCGAAGCCTGCGCGAGATTTTGCGGCGGCGCTGTCGCGTCCGGCGGTGAATATTATTTCGGAGTTGAAAAAGGCTTCGCCATCGAAGGGATTGTTGCGCGAGGATTTTCGTCCCATTGAATTGGCGAAGGGATTCGAGAATGCTGGGGCTGCTGCGCTGAGTGTGTTGACGGAAGAAGAATTTTTTCAGGGCTCGGCGAAGGATTTACGCGATGCGAGGAAGGCTTGCGAAATTCCTGTGCTGCGAAAAGATTTCATTGTGGATGCGTGGCAAGTGTGGGAAGCGCGCGCGATTGACGCGGATTCTTTTTTGCTGATTGTGGCGGCTCTGAGCGATGCCGCGTTGACGGAATTGCTTGGCCTGGGGCGCGAACTTGGCATGGAGGCTCTGGTTGAACTTCACACGCGCGCGGAATTGGATCGCGCGATTGGCGTGGGCGCGAAGATCATCGGCGTTAATAATCGCGATTTAAAAACTTTGAAAGTGGATTTGGGAACTTCGTTTGAACTGATAAAGGCGATTCCTGATGATTGCATTGCGGTGTGCGAGTCTGGAATTCGAGACGGCGCAGAAATCAAAAGATTACGCGCGGTGGGATTTGACGCTTTCTTGATCGGGGAACATCTGATGACGCAGGCTGATCCGGGCGCGGCGCTTGCGGCGCTGATTGCCAGCGCTCAGTGAGTTTGATGCGCTGCAGAAAAACATTATGACGCGCGTGAAAATTTGCGGAATTACGAATTGGGCGGACGCGAAAGTGTGCGTGGATGCGGGCGCGTCGGCGATTGGATTAAATTTTTATGCGGCGAGTCCGCGTTCGGTTAGTCCCGCGGCGGCGTGGGGAATAATTCGGCGGTTGCCGCCGTTTGTGGAAGCGATCGGCGTTTTTGTGAATTGGCAGCCGGAGGCAGTATCATCATTGGCACGGGCTTTGCGTTTGCATGGGGCGCAACTTCATGGCGATGAATCGGCGAGTGATGTGGAAACACTTGCGCGGCAGATGACCGTTATTAAAGCGATGCAAGTGAAGACCGGATTTCGGTTGGAATCACTGAAGAAGTTTTCCGCTGCGAGTGGGATTTTGCTGGATGGTTTTCGCGCAGGGCTTCACGAAAGTTTGCGTGGGGGGACTGGCGCTACTGTGGATTGGAAACTTGCGGCGAGCTGCACGTCACATGCGAATATTATTTTGGCTGGCGGATTGACGCCGGCGAATGTGGCAGAGGCGATTTCGATTGCGCGGCCTTATGCAGTGGACGTGGCGAGCGGTGTGGAATCGAAGCCGGGGAAGAAAGATGCACGGCTGGTGCGGGAGTTTATGAGCGCTGTTGCCGCGGCAGATGGCCTGGCAGGAAAGAACGCAACAATATAATGATAGCTACTCGATCATGACAGCCACGCCACAAATTTGGCCGGACGCTCACGGACGATACGGGCCGTTCGGCGGCAGCTATGTGCCGGAAACTTTGATGGCTCCGGTGGCGGAGCTGACGGCTGCTTATGAGGCGGCGCGCAAAGATCCGAAATTTGTTGCGGAGCTGGATGATTTGCTGCGGAATTTTGCGGGACGTCCGACGCCACTGCAATTTGCTTCGCGGCTGACAAAATATCTTGGCGGGCCGCGCATTTATTTGAAGCGCGAAGATTTGCTGCACACCGGCGCGCACAAAATAAATAATTGCATCGGGCAAGGGCTGCTTGCCGTGCGCATGGGCAAGCCGCGCATCGTTGCAGAAACCGGCGCGGGGCAGCACGGAGTTGCGACGGCAACCGTTGCGGCGCGATTGGGGCTTGAATGCGTTGTGTACATGGGCACGGACGACATGGAGCGCCAACGGCTGAATGTTTCGCGGATGCGAATGCTGGGCGCAAAAGTTGTGGGCGTGGATTCGGGCAGCCGCACGTTGAAGGACGCGATTAACGAAGCGATGCGCGACTGGGTGACGAACGTCCGAACGACACATTATTTGTTGGGCTCGGTGCTGGGGCCGCATCCCTATCCGCAGATGGTGCGCGATTTTCACGCGGTGATCGGCAACGAAGCGCGCGAACAAATTTTGCATGATGAAAAACGTTTGCCCGATGCGCTTTATGCGTGCGTCGGCGGTGGATCAAATTCGATTGGATTGTTCAGCGTGTTCATGAAGGACGTGAACGTGAAAATGATTGGCGTGGAAGCCGGCGGGCGCGGACATGGCGAAGGTGAACATGCTGCGCGTCTGGCGGCTGCCGTGGGATTTTCCGGCGCGAAGCCCGGAGTGCTGCACGGCACGTACACTTATGTGCTGCAAAATGCCGACGGCCAAATTTCGCAGACGCATTCGATTTCCGCGGGGCTGGATTATCCCGCGGTTGGCCCGGAACATGCGTGGCTTGCCGAGCAAGGCCGCGCGGAATATACGGCCGTCAGTGATGAAGCCGCGCTTGCGGCGGCGCGTCTGCTGGCTCAGCAAGAGGGAATTATTCCGGCGTTGGAAAGCGCGCACGCGGTTGCCTGTTTAGTGGAACGCGCGCCAAAACTTTCGCGCGATTCGCTGGTGATCGTAAATATTTCCGGGCGCGGCGATAAGGACATGGAAACGTACGCGAAATTATTAAAGTGAACGCGATGGCGCCAACAGCAGCGACTACAACTCGAATTTCTCGGCGCTTTGCGAAGCTTGCGAGCGCGGGCGATCTCGGATTGATCGCGTACATTACCGCGGGCGATCCTTCGCTGGATGCGACGCGTGAAATTGTTTTGGCTGCCGCGGAAGCCGGCGCGGATATTATCGAGCTGGGCGTTCCGTTCAGCGATCCGCTTGCCGATGGGCCGACGATTCAGCGCGCGAGTGAAAGATCGTTGCGCGCGGGAACAACGCTTGCGCGAGTGCTGGAACTTGTGGCGGCGATTCGGCGGGAATCTGAAGTTCCGCTGGTGCTTTTCAGTTATTACAATCCCGTTTTGCGAATGGGACTGGAATATTTTGCGGCGCGAGCGTCTGCAGCCGGAGCGGACGGCGCGCTGATTACGGATTTAACTCCGGAAGAAGCGGGCGATTATCGCGCAGCGTTGCGCGCAAATGGAATGGACACAATTTTTTTGGCCGCGCCAACAACGACGGACGAGCGATTCTTGCGGATCGCGGAAGCAACCACCGGATTTTTATATTTAATTTCGCGCACAGGCGTGACCGGCGCGCGCGAAGCGATGCCGGAAGATTTGCCGGCGCTGGTTCGCCGTGCGAGACATGCGACGAAATTGCCGCTGGCGATTGGATTTGGAATTTCGCTGCCCGGTCATGTTTCGATTCTTGGCGGGCTTGCCGATGCGGCGGTTGTCGGCTCAGCGCTTGTGGAAGAAATTGAACGAGCGGCAACTCCTGCGGCTGCAGCGAGCGCGGTTGCCGCGAGAATTCGATTGCTGAAGCAGGCCGCGAGAAAAGGCATGAGCCGGCGCGAGGCACAGCCGTGAAAAATATTGAAGACTGGCGACGGCGCATTGATGAAATTGACGAGCAGCTTGTGAAATTATTGAACGAGCGCTCGCAGTGCGCGATGGAAATTGGGCACATCAAGCAAGCGGCGAATTTGCCGCTGTATCAGCCGGAGCGCGAAAAGCAAGTGCTGGCAAACGTAGCGGGATACAATCGCGGCCCGCTTCCGGACACAGCAATCATGCGGCTTTTCGAGCGAATTTTGGATGAGGCGCGATCGGTGGAACGGCACGTGATGAAGGCGGATGAAACGCCGAAGAAAGATTCAAAATAAAAATTGCATTTATATTCGTTGAGAAATTTATTTTTTCGGGGAGAAAACAATGGTTGTTGTAATGCAGGAAGGCGCAAGCGACATTCAGATTCAAAAAGTGATCGACCGTTTGACCGAATTGGGATTCGACGTGCACCGCTCGACCGGTGCGTCGCAGACGGTGCTGGGTGCCGTTGGCGTGCGCCCGGATTACGATCCGCGCGAATTTGAATTGCTGGAAGGCGTGCGCGAAGTTGTGCGCATCACCCAGCCATATAAACTTGCCAGCCGCGCGTTTCGCTCCGAAGGTTCGATCATCGACGTGGGCCGCGGAGTGAAATTTGGCGGCGCGGAAGTGATCGTCGCCGCGGGGCCGTGCTCGGTGGAATCACCTGCGCAGATCGAAGCGATTGCCGCAACAGTTGCATCAAGCGGCGCAAAAATTCTTCGCGGCGGAGCATTTAAACCTCGGAGCTCTCCCTATTCGTTTCAGGGTATGGGCGAAAAAGCGCTGACGCTTTTGCGTGAAGCGGCGGACCGTCACAATTTGTTGGTGATCAGCGAAGTGATGGACGCTTCGCAAATTCCGATGATGCTGCCGATGGTTGACATTCTTCAAGTGGGCGCGCGGAACATGCAAAATTATTATTTGCTGCGCGCGCTGGGTGAACTTTCCAAGCCCGTTCTTCTGAAGCGCGGACTTTCGGCAACCATCGAGGAACTTTTGCTGAGCGCGGAATACATTATGGCCGGCGGAAATTACAATGTGATTTTATGCGAGCGCGGCATTCGTACATTTGAAACTTCCACGCGCAACACGCTGGATATCGCCGCCATTCCCATCGTGAAAAAACTTTCGCACCTTCCGATTGTTTCCGATCCTTCGCACGGCACGGGACGGCGCGATAAAGTTGCGCCCATGGCGCGCGCGTCTGTGGCAGCGGGCGCGGATGGATTGCTAATTGAAGTGCACAACGATCCGGAGCACGCGCTTTCCGATGGCGCGCAGTCGCTATTTCCGAATCAATTCGCGCAACTGATGACGGAGTGCCGCATTATCGCGCCGGCCGTCGGACGCCGCATCGCATAACTGCATGACCGAAAACATAACCGCATGACAGAAAATTCCGCCGCCGCATTTCATCGCGTTGCCATTCTTGGCACGGGACTTATCGGTGGCTCATTCGCACTCGCGCTGCGCAGGCATCTTCCTGAGGCGCGGATTGTTGGCTTCGATCGAGAGGAAGTGCTCGCTGAAGCGTTCGCGCGAAATGTGATTCACGAATCGTGCGCGGATTTGGCTACTGCCGTGCGCGGCGCGGATCTTGTTTATATTGCGCTTCCAATTTCAACCACAATCGAGTTGCTGCCCGAAATTGCGAAACACGCTGAACCTTCCGCGCTTGTGACGGATGCGGGCAGCACGAAACGCGCAATTTGCCGCGCTGCTGCGCAACATTTTCATAGCGGAGCGATTTTTCTGGGTGGGCATCCCATGGCGGGGAAGGAAACGGAGGGAATCGCCGCTGCCGACGAAAAACTTTTTCAGAATGCGAAATACGCGCTGATCGAAGAAAACTCCGAAACGAAAAATAATCCGCGCGTGGCAGCCTTTGTATCATTGCTGGAAAAAATGGGCGCGCAGCCCATGTGGCTTGATGCGGATACGCACGACTGGGCCGTCGCAATCATTTCGCATTTGCCGCAAATGGCCGCGATTGCGCTGGCTGAAGTTATTTCCGCGGAATCGGATGGCGAACAAACCGGCCTGCCCACGTCGCTTGCAGGTTCGGGGGTGCGCGACGCGTTGCGTCTTGCGGGCAGTCCTTATTCCATGTGGCGAGACATTGCGTTCACAAATTCCGATAATCTCGGTCGCGCGCTCGACCGCCTAGCGCAGGCCGTTGAGCAGCTTCGCACACATTTGACTTCGCGCGATTTGGAAAATTCATTTGCAGAGGCAAATCGTCTTCACAAATCGCTCGTGTCTTGATCGCCTTCAATAATTGAAGTCCCCGTCCAGAACCGTCACGTCGTTGCTGCCGCCTGCAACAACGTAGATCCGGTTTGTCACGGTGTTCAGCGCAATCCCCAGATACCGAATGTCGGATACAAACTTCGTGGTCGTGGTTCTGTAGGAAGCGCCGTCAATCACCGTCATGGTATTCGTTTCGTCGCTAATTCCGTCACTCTTGAAAGGAAAACGGCGGGTCGCGTCGGTAATAAAGAAGTAGGTTATGTAGATTTTGTTTGTCACCGGATTTACGTCGACGTGGCTGGGGCACCATCCGGTAGGCACTTGTCGGGTCCGATTCGTCGCTCCGTCAATCACGGTCACGCTGCTGCTTTCGCAATTGGCAACAAATATCCTATTCGTCTCCGGATTCACCGCGATGCCGCCCATCCCGGTGCCGGTCTCGACTGTCGCCGTCGCATTCGTCGCTCCGTCAATCACCAGTACGCGGTTGGTTTTAAGTTTCTCTCCGGGGGCCGTAGCAGTGGTTTCGACTATATAAATTTTATTCGCAACTGGATTCACCGCCATCGAATGCGGCAGCCACCCGGTCTCGATTGGAATTGTCATCGTCGCATTCGTCGCTCCGTCAATCACGGACACAGTTCCTTTGTGTCCGCCCACGGCAGACTCGCACGAAACGTAGATCTTGTTCGTAACCGGGTTTACTACCAGATCGTTCGCCCACCCGGTCGTCACTCGTGTGGTCTTATTTGTTGCGCCGTCAATTATCGTCACGCCGTTACCGAAGGAATTAGTCACGTAAACCTTGTTGGTTACCGGATTCACCCTCACGATCCCTGCGAGCCATCCGGTCGGCACGGTTGTTACTAGGTTCGTGGCGCCATCGATCACCCAAATGTCTTTGCCTCTCCAGCTCCTGACGTAAATCTTGTTGGTGTTCTGGTTTACGACCATAAACACAGGATTGTCTGGAAGTTTCACCGTTGCGGATGTATTCGTCGCGCCGTCGATTACCGTCACGCTCTTTCCGTCAGTGTTGGCCACGTAAATCTTGTTCGTTACGGCGTCGATAGCAAGGCTTCCAGGCACCTTGCCGGCTCGCACTGTTGTGATTATGTTGGGACCGGCGGCGTTATTCGACGCTGCGTTTTGCGCGCGCGCGATCTTCGGCAAGACTATGATCAGCGCAATGCAAAACACGCGGAGTGATTCAATTTTGTTCGCCACAATCAGTACTCCAGCTCATCGTCATAAATCAATTCCTCTCCGTGAGGAGCCGCGTGCATCATTCGCGCGCCGCAGAATTCGTAACCGCCCGGGCCGGCGCCTTAATTATTTTATTCGTCGCTCCGTCAATCACCGTGATCCCGTTTTGATCCGCAACATAAACTGTATTTGTCACCGGATTCACAGCCACCGTCCAGGGCGAAGGCCCGGTCTCCACAGCAGTTGTTTCATTCGTTGCGCCGTCAATCACGGTCAGGCCGGAAATTTGATTTGGCACGTAAATTTTGTTGGTCGCGGTATTCACGGCAATTGAAGCACGATTCAAATCATCCGCAATCTTCTTGGTTTTATTCGTGGCGCCATCAATCACGGTCACGCCGCCTTCAACGCTGGCCACGTAAATTTTATTTGTCACCGGATTCGTTATTATCGCGGAAGGCTTCGCGGCGGTTTTTACTTTCGCAGTTTTATTTGTCGCGCCGTCTATCACCGTGACGTTGTTGCTTCCTCTATTCACAACATAGATTTTATTCGTTACGGGATTCACCGCGATGGCATAAGGAAGTTCACCGACGCCAATATTCGTAGTCTTGCCGGTCGCGCCGTCGATCGCGCGCACGCTGTTGGTTTTCGGTGTCGAGAAGTAGACTTTGTTTGTCGCTGGATTTACAGCCACAAAATTTGCGGGGGAGCTGATCTCAATCGAACTCGCCGCGTTTGACGCGCCATCAATCACTGTCACGTTTGGCTCGCCGAAATTTGCGACGTAAATTTTATTTGTCACCGGATTCACGGCCACCGAAGTGGGATCTTTCCCGGCCGGAATTGTTGCCGCTGTATTTGTGGCTCCGTCGACCACCGTCACCGTGTTGCCGGCGGAATTCGGAATGTAAATTCGATTTGTGACGGAATTCACCGCGGGATCCTGGGGTCCGTACCCGGTTGGCAGCGAAATAAATCTGTTCGTTGCCGCATCCACCGCGGCCACTTCGGCGCCGCCGCGGATCACGACGTAAAAATGATTCGTCGCAGGATTCACGGCGATATAGTTGGGTGCCCCAATAACGGGCCGCTCCATCAACGCGTCTCGCGGAATCCCGTCCATCACCGTCACGTCATTTGTATTGTGATTCGCCACATAGAC
>DATBYL010000211.1:0-2462 GCA_036513735.1 Candidatus Acidiferrales bacterium | reverse complement strand
GTGCTTCATTCGATCAACAAGATTGACGCGCTGCGCCGCACGGACAAGGATTTGAATCGCACCATCAATCGCCTGCTCGACTCTTTCAACTAAGTTCCATTTTTCTCTCTGCCCTCAGCGCCTCTGCGTTGAGGGCTCTTGTTTTTTCCGCCGCGCAAATCGCATGTGCAAATCCACCGCACAACGTGTGAGTACCCTGTTGAATTCCGGCGCGAGCCTGTGTGAATTTTCGCAAAATTCCGCGCTTCTTCGCGGCGCGCGCCACTTATCCGCGTTTTCCACCGCCCAAAAAATAGTTTTCCTTTCGCTAACTCGATGCGCTTCAGTGACGTATAATACTTTTTCACCGATTCACAGGCTCTACGGCTACGACGATCTTTAACGTTTTCTAATTTTAGAGTAGATTGGAGCCGTCATGAGTGGAGCAACATCGAAACTCCGCGAGGGAACAGACACGATGGAATTCAGCGTCAAGAAATATGATCTGCTGGAAGAACTGGAAATGACGCAAGGCGTCGTCGAACGCAAAACAACGATCCCCATCCTGTCGAACCTTCTCTTTGAGGGCGCAGGCAACAAACTTTCCCTCACCGCCACCGACCTTGAGCTGAGCATCTGCACTTCTTGCGAAGCGAAAATTAAAAAAGAGGGCAGCGGAACTATACCCGCCAAAAAACTCTTGGAGCTTGTGCGCCTGCTGCCCGACGAAGAAATTAAATTTAAATTTCTTGAGAATCACTGGGTGCAGATTGAGTCGGGAAAGCGCAAGTACAAGATGGTTGGCATGTCCAAGGAAAATTTCCCTGCTATCCCCGAAGCGCCGCATGTGCTCGCGAAAATTCCCGCGAAGCTGATGTCCGGGCTAATCTCGCGCACGGTATTCGCAATTTCCGCCGAAGAATCTCGCTACACGTTGAACGGCGGCTTGCTGCTCGTGAAGCCGGATTCAGTCACGATGGTAGCCACTGATGGCCACCGCCTCGCGCTTGCCGAAACCGATCACAAAATTGCCGGATTGAACGCCGAAGTGCGCGTGCTCGTCCCCAAGAAAGCGCTTTTGGAATTGCAGCGCCTTACCGCGGAAGCCGGCGAAGAAGGCTCTATCGAATTTTCGCGCGACGATAGCTATCTGTTCTTCCAAGTCGGCTCGCGCCGGCTGGTTTCGCGCATCCTTACCGGACAATTCCCGAATTACCCGGCCGTGATGCCGCGCGACAACAATAAATTTGTGGTGATGGAACGCAACGAATTGAATGACGCAATCCGCCGCGTCAGCCAGCTTGCCGATCAGCGCAGCCGCGCCGTGAAACTTTCCGTCTCCACGGAGGGCGTGGAACTTTCCGCGCAAAGCCCGGAATACGGCGAAGCCACGGAAACAATCGAGAAGCCCTACAAGGGTGATCCGATCACCATCGGTTTCAACGCGCAATATTTATTGGATTTTCTCGCCGCAATTCCAGACGGCCCCGTCCGCTTCGAGCTAAAGGACGAACAATCCGCCGGCCAAATTCGGCCTGAAGGCGACGGCCCATTCCAGTATCGCTACGTAATTATGCCGATGCGGATTTGATCGCGTACCCAATGTTTTATCGCGCAAGGGCGCACCGCGCCGGACGATGTAACTAAACGAACCAGCGCCCGCAAAAACCTTATTTCTAATCACATACGGGCATATTCAGCCTCAATTTAGCCTTGAGAAAACCCCCAATTTCTCGTATAATTCCTTCGTTGCCGGACACGATTTTTCCTCCAGTTCGGCACGTCGGCCAAGCATTTTTATATTGAGTTTGTTGTTCCCGCAGCGCCGGGAAGCTCAACTTGCTTGGAAGAAAGAAAGACTTCGCCACGTTTCGCTGCGCGGAACGGGATGAAGCAAAAACCCTACGAGTTCCGTTCGCGTGCGGCCGGAATCACAGGGTAAGGCGACGGTAAGCTCTTCGTTTTCTTCGTCGAGCTCCTTCCCTTCAAAGAAATGGGCCTTCAAAGCATCGGGAGATCACATGGCAGAAAAAGAAGCAGCCGCCAAAGGCGCTGCTGGGCATAAGTATGACGCGACATCCATCAAAGTTCTTGGCGGATTGGAAGCGGTGCGCCTGCGTCCCGCGATGTACATCGGCTCGACGGGCGAAATGGGATTGCATCATCTCGTCTGGGAAGTTGTGGACAACTCCGTGGACGAAGCCATGGCCGGCTACTGCGATGAGATCAACCTGACGGTACACGACGACAACAGCGTCACCGTGAGCGACAACGGGCGCGGCATTCCGGTCGACATGCACGCGACGGAGAAAAAGCCCGCGGCGGAAGTTGTGATGACCGTGCTGCACGCCGGCGGAAAATTCGATTCGGAAACCTACAAAGTTTCGGGCGGCTTGCACGGCGTCGGCGTGTCCGTAGTGAACGCGTTGTCCGATTGGCTGGAACTGGAGATTGCGCGCGACGGAGCGGTGTGGGAACAAAAG
>DATBYL010000210.1:0-4482 GCA_036513735.1 Candidatus Acidiferrales bacterium | reverse complement strand
TGGCCACGCCTCGGTTGCGGCACGATGGCCTGACTTTGTATCCGATGTGCCCGCCGACCTGTTCGAGTTGTGGCGTTAGCAGTTTCCGAATGTACACCTCGCCGAGGATGCGTCCGTCGGATTCGATGAAGTAGGCGTCCATCGGTACGAAATCCGGCTTGGGATACCCACCCAATTTCATTTTGGAAAGCAATTCGTAGAAGACGGCATAGCCATTCCACGCGATGGCAAAAACGCCGCGGTAAACGTCGAGTTCACCGGACGTGCGGAACTCATCGAGCATCTCGGTGAACTCCGCGTCTCTTCCTGGCGCCATCGGAACCAAAACGAGACGAGGCGTCGCGCGCTGAGAGTTCATTTTCTTCTTTTACCATACGCGGTTATGCCGCCGCGGATTTTCCTTTAAAGGCCGGCACCAAAACTTCTTCGGTGAAAGTTTCAAAGGTTGTGGGCGTGGTGTTTTCGGCGCTGGGCGCTTCGTGCATTTTAATTTTGCCTTCGTTGATGGCTTTGGACATTTCGATTATCTGGTCAACGAAGTTCTCGGACATTCCGGATTGCATCATGGCGGGCTTGGCCATCATGGCGGGCGCATGCATGTAGCCGAGTCCGGGCTTGCCGATGGCGGCGCCGAAAATTGCGGCGCATTCGGTCATAGTCAGTTGGCGTTGGCCGTGAAGTTCTTTCACTTGATGGCCGGTGAAATTTTTCGCGCGGAGTTCGGCGGCGGCACGCTGGCCGATATCACGCGTGGCGATCATGGGCTGCTTGACGTTGTCTTTAATCAGGCCGGCGAAAAAGCCCATGCTTTTGTAGACGGCAACCGTTCCGAGATGATTCTCCATGAAAGATCCGGGACGAAGGAAGAGAATATTCACGTCGCCCAGGCGCTTGAAGGATTCCTCCATTTCGTGCAGGCCGGAGATGGGGCCGGCGCCTTCGGCGAGTTCGCCTCCGATGCTGCTGAGGACGACGGCGTGGCGGAGTCCGGAATTGTCGATGGCGGTGTAGAGGGATTCGATGACGACAGTGTCATACGCGCGCAGATCTTTTTGTTTTACGTCGGGGGGAATCATGATGTAGGCGGAAGTGGCGCCGCGGAGAGCGTTGGTCATGGCGTCGGCGTCGATCACGTTGGCGACAAATGGTTCTGCGCCTTTTGCGACGAAGGGCTGAAGTTTTTCGGCGGTGCGTCCGATGACGCGGACTTTTTCACCCGCGGCGAGAAGTGATTCTGCGACGTTTTTGCCGGTGTTTCCTGTGGCTCCGATTATGGCGATCATGGTGGTCTCCTATGAGTGCAGATCTGAAAATTTGCTAGTCATATCCCAGATAGATGCGCTCGATTCACTAATCGGTGCATGGCCGCGAAGAAAAGACTCACGTCCGGAGACCTGAGTCACAGACTTTTCCCAGCAAAATTACGCCATTGGAATTTTCACGTCATGCATCTTCGCGAAATTGATTGCTTCGGGATATCCGGCGTCGGCGTGACGCGCTACTCCGATGCCGGGATCGTTTGTTAGCACGCGTTCGATGCGCGCGGCCATTTCCTTTGTGCCGTCGGCGACGGTGACCTGTCCGGCGTGCTGAGAATAGCCGATGCCGACGCCGCCTCCGTTGTGAATGCTGACCCACGACGCTCCGCTGGCGGTGTTGAGGAGCGCGTTGAGGAGCGCCCAATCGGCGACAGCGTCACTCCCGTCTAACATTTTTTCAGTTTCGCGATAGGGAGATGCGACGGAGCCGCAGTCAAGATGATCGCGGCCGATGACGATGGGAGCTTTCAGTTCGCCGCGCGCGACGAGATCATTTATGGCGAGACCAAATTTATCGCGTTCACCGTAACCGAGCCAGCAGATACGCGCGGGCAGACCCTGAAACTTCACGCGCTTTTGCGCGAGCTTGATCCAGCGCGTGAGCGTTTCGTCATGCGGAAACATTTCCAGGACGAGCTGATCGGTGCGATGAATGTCGGAAGGCTCGCCGGAAAGAGCGGCCCAGCGGAAGGGGCCGCGTCCCTCGCAAAAAAGCGGACGAATGTAGGCGGGTACGAAGCCGGGGAAATCATAAGCGTTGGTGACGCCGCGCTCGAATGCGAAAGTGCGAATGTTGTTGCCGTAGTCGAATGTGATGGCGCCAAGTTTTTGCAGATCCAACATGCCGCGAACGTGCGCGGCGATGGAATCGAGCGCGCGATTTTTATATTCTTCGGGATTTTTTTTGCGGAGTTCGTCAGCTTGCGCGACGGTGAGGCCGTTGGGAATGTATCCGCCGATGGGATCGTGCGCGGAAGTTTGGTCGGTGAGCAGATCGGGGACAACTCCGCGGCGCGCGAGTTCGGGAATTATTTCGGCGCAATTTCCAACGAGGCCGACGGAGGTGGGTTCGCCTTTGCGCACGGCATTTTTCAAAATGCGCAGGGCTTCGTCGAGGTCATTGACCATCACATCGCAATATCCGGTGCGAAGGCGGCGCTTGATGCGTTCGGGATCGACGTCAATTCCAAGATATGCGCCGCCATTTAATGTTGCGGCGAGAGGCTGCGCTCCGCCCATGCCGCCCATGCCGCCGCTGACGACTAATTTCCCTTCGAGCGTGCCGCCGAAATGTTTTCGCGCGGCGGCTGCAAAAGTTTCATACGTGCCCTGCAATATTCCTTGCGTGCCGATGTAAATCCAACTTCCGGCGGTCATCTGGCCGTACATCATCAGGCCGGCGCGGTCGAGTTCGTTGAAGCGTTCCCAATTATTCCAGTGGCCGACGAGATTTGAATTCGCGATCAGGACGCGCGGCGCATATTCGTGCGTGCGAAAAATTCCGACGGGCTTACCGGATTGCACGAGAAGTGTTTCGTCATTTTCCAGAGAACGAAGGGAAGCGACGATGGCGTGAAAACATTCCCAATTGCGCGCGGCTTTTCCGGTGCCGCCATAGACGACGAGATCGTCGGGGCGCTCGGCGACGTCGGGATCGAGATTGTTCATCAACATGCGCAGCGCGGCTTCCTGCTGCCAACCTTTGCAGGAAAGTTGCGAGCCGCGCGGCGCGCGAATTGTTGGGTGAGTGGTGTCGGTGGGCGTCATGGTTTTTTCGCAAAGACATCTTAACGCGAGTCGGGTTTGCGGGGGTAGAGTGCGCTACGCGTTGCGCCGGTTTGTGTGGTCATGTAGAGTTTTGTTGTTCGACATCTACACTCCGGGAAAAAGATGGCCTACGAAGCAATTCCGCGACGGCTGCTGAACACGATTGAGCGGTTCAATCATCCGCGCATGCAGGTTTTTCGTAACGCGAATGGATGGCAGCCGATTGCTGCGCGCGAAATGTTGCGTCGCATTGGTGGACTTTCGAGGGCGCTTTCGGAATTAGGCGTGAAGGCGGGGGACCGCGTGGGACTTTTTGCCGCGAACCGGCCGGAATGGCACATTGCGGATTTTGCAATTTTGGGATTGGGCGCGGTGGACGTGCCGATTTATTTTCGCGAAGCTACGGAGCGAATGGTTTTCATTCTGAATCATTCCGGCGCGACGGTGGTTTTTGTGGCGGGCGGCGAGCAGGCGGAAAAGTTGATGGCCTGCCGCGATCAACTGCGTACCGTGCAACATATTATTGTGGCCGACGCAGAAACGGATTACGGGTCAGATGCGTTGCGATATGAAACTTTAATTTCCACCGCAGGCGATGCAGACGTGGTGGCGTATCGAATGCGTGTGGGCGATGTGTCACTCGATATGCTGGCGACGATTATTTATACGTCGGGAACGACGGGCGAGCCGAAGGGTGTGATGTTGACGCACGAGAATATTTCGTCGAATTCCACGGACTCGATGCGCGCGGAGGATTACGGGCCGGACGACGTGGAACTGGAATTTCTTCCGCTGGCGCATATTTACGAACGCACGTTGGCTTATACATTTATGTTTTGCGGAGTGAGCGTGGCGTACGTGGACGCGATGGAAAAACTTCCGCAGGCGTTGCTGGAAGTGAAGCCGACGCTAGCCGGCGCGGTGCCGCGCGTGTTCGAGAAACTTTACGCAAATATTATTGAGAAGGGCCGGCAGACGCGCGGAGTGAAACGGAAACTATTCGATTGGTCGCTGCGCATTGCGGCGGAGTCTGTGAGTTGGAAGGCGTACGGGAAGCCGGCGGGGATTGGATTGAAATTGCGATGGTGGCTGGCGGATAAAGTTGTCTACTCGAAAATTCGAGCGGGACTGGGCGGGCGCGTTCGCGAATTTATTTCCGGCGGCGCGCCAATCACAAAAGAGCTGGCGGAATTTTTCTGGGCGGTGGATGTTCATCTGTTGCAGGGATATGGACTGACGGAAACTTCGCCGGTGATTGCCGTGAACACCATGCACGCGAATAAAGTTGGCACGGTGGGATTGCCGATTCGGAATGTGGAAGTGAAAATTGCGGCCGACGGCGAAATTCTGACGCGCGGACCACATGTGATGAAGGGATATTATTTGCGTCCCGATG
>DATBYL010000209.1:0-5027 GCA_036513735.1 Candidatus Acidiferrales bacterium | reverse complement strand
GGTTCAGCACATCATTCATCTTCGTCATCAACGCCTGCCGCTTCGCTTCATCCGCGCCCGCGTCAATCGACGCGTCCCATTCGCCTGCGATCACATCCAACTGCGCGTCCGACTCATCCAGCTTCTCCGCAAAATTCTTTTCCGCCGCTTTCAACTTCGAGCGAATCCCACTCATCGGCGAATCAGCGCCGTGCTCGTCCGCTTCACGACTCTCGCGCAATTCGTCCAGCGATTCATTCAACTCAAAAACTTCTTCCAGCAATTCCGGCGGAGCCTGCTGCTTGTGCGCGCCTTCTTTGCGCATTCCGGAATGCGCCAGCAAATATTCCACTCGACTCAACGGTTCGCGCAGCGCGCGATACGCATCATTTAATTCCGAAGAAAGCGTTAAAGAAATTTCGCGTTCTTTCTCCGCAGCGCGGACAAAATTATCCGGATGCAGCTTCCAACTCAGTTGATGAAATCGTTTTTCAAGTTCCGCGGTATCAATCCGCAATTTCCGCGGCAATCCAAAAAATGCAAAATAATCCGTCCCTTGCGCCAGCGGCTGAATTTTTCCGCAAGCCGCGCAGAAATGCGCGCCCGAAGTAGCCGCGCCGCAGCTCCAGCATTTAACAGCAATTTTTGTGGAGGTGGTTGCCGCGTTCATTGCATTACGAGCGGTCGGCACGAATCTACGCTGTGAACGAACTGCCGCAGCCGCAGCTTCGTGTGGACTGCGGATTCTCAAACACAAATCCCTGGCGAATCAGCGTCTCTTGATAATCCAGCGTGGTATTCGCGAGGAACAGAAAACTCTTCGGGTCCACAAACACACGCGCGCCATTTTCCTCAAACACTTTGTCGCGATCCCGCGCCTGCGTATCCAGCTTCATCGCGTACGTCAGCCCCGAACAGCCGCCGCCCTGCACGCCCACGCGAAGGCCTCCGGTATTTTCCGGCACGCCTTCTTTGCTAAGCAGCTGACGGATTTTCGCCGCCGCTTTTTCAGTTACATGAATTGTTGTAGTCGCCGTTTCCATAGTTCAGTCCCTGAAGTTCCGCAAATAAAATTCCACACGCTTCGCGCCCGCGCAATCACAGCCAAGCACTGGAAGAGAACTACTTCGCTTCGGCTTCGTCGCCGCGCTTCTTCTTCCAATCGCCAATCGCGGCCTTGATCGCGTCTTCCGCCAGCACCGAGCAGTGAATCTTCACTGGCGGCAGGCTCAGTTCGCGCACGATGTCCGTGTTCTTGATCGCCAGCGCTTCTTCGACGGTCTTGCCCTTCACCCATTCCGTCGCCAGCGAACTGGACGCAATCGCCGAGCCGCATCCAAACGTCTTGAACTTGGCTTCTTCGATCACGCGCGTGTCCGGATTAATCTTCATCTGCAGCTTCATCACGTCGCCGCATTCCGGCGCGCCGACCAATCCCGTTCCAACGTTCGGATCTTCCTTCGGCAAGCTGCCGACGTTGCGCGGGTGGTTGTAGTGCTCGATTACCTTATCTGAGTACGCCATTTGATTTGTTCTCCTCTAAATTTGATGCTCTCGTGCGAATTTCCGTCTCTAATCTCAAAAAGTTTAGTGTTCCGCGCTGGTCACATTCCACTGCATCTTGCTGACGTCTATCCCTTCCTTCGCCATTTCATACAGCGGAGAAAGTTCGCGCAGCCTGCTCACCACTTCGTACATGCGATTCACCACGTAATCCACTTCTTCTTCCGTGTTGAATCGGCCCAAACCAAATCGAATCGACGTGTGCGCCAGATCTTCGCCAACTCCCAGCGCCTTCAAAACGTAACTCGGCTCCAGCGTCGCAGAAGTGCAAGCCGATCCGCTCGATACCGCGATGTCATTGATGCCCATCAAAAGCGATTCGCCTTCGACGAACGCGAAGCTCATGTTCAAATTATTCGGCAGGTGATGTTCCATTGTGCCGTTGATGTAAATTTCGTCCAGCTTCGCTTCCAATCCTTTTCGCAGACGATCGCGCAGCGCGATCATTCGCGCAGACTCCGTCGCCATTTCGTTCATGCAAATTTCGCAAGCCTTGCCGAATCCCACGATGCCCGGCACATTCAACGTGCCCGAACGCATTCCGCGCTCGTGTCCGCCGCCGTCCAAAATCGAAGAAAGCTGCACACGCGGATTGCGCCGACGCACGTACAGCGCGCCAACTCCCTTCGGCCCATAAATTTTATGCGCCGTCATCGAAAGCATGTCGATGTTATCCGCCTGCACGTCCAACGGAATTTTGCCGATGGCCTGCACGCCGTCGGAATGCAGCAAAACGCCTTTTTCCTTGGCAATCTTGCCGATTTCCGCAATCGGCTGCACGACGCCGATTTCGTTATTCGCGTACATAATCGAAATGATGATCGTCTTCGGCGTGATCGCCTTGCGTACATCTTCCGGATTCACGCGGCCATCTTTGCCCACCGGCAAGTAGGTCACTTCGTAGCCGTATTTTTCCAAACGCTTGCAGGTATCCAGCACCGCCTTGTGCTCGGTCACCTGCGTGATAATATGATTGCCCTTCTCGCGGTACATTTCCGCCGCGCCTTTCAGCGCCAAATTGTTTGACTCCGTCGCGCCGCTCGTAAAAATAATTTCTTTCGGCGTCGCGTTGATCAAACGCGCAATCTGCGCGCGCGCATTTTCCACCGCTTCTTCCGCTGTCCATCCAAACGCATGATTGCGGCTCGCGGAATTTCCGAAGCGCTCGTTGAAATAAGGAAGCATCGCTTCCAGTACTCGCGGATCAACAGGTGTCGTCGCGTGGTAATCCATGTAAATCGGTGTCTTAATGGCCATTCCAGCTTCTCCTCATTTTTCCTATCAATTTGATAAAGACCAAATCCCCCAACTACGAAACTCTTAACTCTGCATCTGCACAAGCGCCGGCTGTTCCGGCTCTTCACTCATCTGCGAAATCGTCACCGTCGCCAGCACCTGCATGATGCTTTCATTCACTCGCTTCAAAGGCTCGCGCACCGTGCATGTTGACGACTGAAAACATTCTCCGCGATGCGTCGAGCAAGAAGTTATCAACAGCGGCCCATCAATCGCGCTAATCACATCCAACGCCGTGATTTCACTCGGCAACTTCGCCAGCCGATATCCTCCGGCCGACCCGTGCTGCGCGATAACCAATCCATTTCGCGCCAGCTTCTGCAAAACCTTCGCCAGCAGCGTCGAAGAAATTCCGTAAACTTCCGCAATATCCGAAGCGCTCTGCGAACGCTCCATTCCATGCGTCGCCAAATGCTTCACAGCGATCAATCCGTAGTCCGATTTCTTGGAAAGCTTCAGCATGGCATATACGACTGATTTAGTCGCAATTGGATTCTACGATAACCTCCGGCCCCTGTCAAGCCACACGCTCAGAGCCATCCCATTGCGGGAATCCACCTCTGTCTGCCTTTCTAATTACGACCCATTTGGTCGGACATGTCAAAACTAACGCATCGAATCGACTCCCTCTCCAGTCGAACGGTCGTCAGGACGAGTTGAGCGGGAACAGCCGTTTCCAGTTGGACGCGCCTAGTTTTTATGTTGCAATGACGCTCGGTTCAGAGTTATTAGTTTCGTGTTCGACGACCAGGCTGCTCAATCCGAGGCAATAATGAGAAATGTGATCTTTGCAATCAACATCACCCTAGATGGCTGCTGCGACCACACCAAAATGATCCCCGATGACGAACTATTTGAAGGTAGTACGAACCTCCTGCGCGATGTTGACCTGCTAGTCTTCGGGCGCAAAACCTATGAATTGATGGTTCCATATTGGCCCGATGTCGCAAAGGACCCTTCTGCGACAAAAGCAGACAAGGAATTCGCTAACGCATTTGTCTCCATCAACAAGATTGTTTTCTCACGATCACTAGATAGCGTCGAAGCACAAAATACGAGAATTGCCCGCACCAATCTCCAGGACGAAATACCTAATTTGAAACAGCAGCAAGGCAAAAATATTTTAGTCGGTGGTGTAGGTATTCCTTCCCAACTTATAGAGCTTGGCTTGGTCGATGAATTTCATTTTGTCATTCAGCCAATAATTGCAGGCGAAGGGACGCGGTTGTTAGCAGGAGTTAGCCTGCCGGAGAAACTACAATTAAAACTTGTTGAGTCCAAGATTCTCAAATCAGGATCTGTGGCGCTTCATTACTTGAAGCAGTGACAGAAAAAAGTTAGCCGAAACTCGCCCCGCGATATTTCTTCCAGAACCCATCATTCCTTAGGATAGAATGTCGCCCAGTTGCGACAGGACGTTACTCAGCGGCCAAAATGAAAACCTCTCTAGCCATCTACCCGGGCTCCTTCGATCCGGTAACCAACGGCCACCTCGATCTGATCGAGCGCGGCACTAAAATTTTTGACCGCCTCGTCGTCGCCGTCTTGCGCAATTCCGAAAAAGATCCGCTCTTCACCACTACCGAGCGCGTCGAAATGCTGCGCGAAGTCACCAAGCAATGGGACAATGTGGAAGTGGATGTCTTCGAGGGCCTGCTCGTTCAGTACGCGCGCCAGCGTAAGGCGCAGGTAATTTTGCGCGGCATTCGCGCCATCAGCGACTACGAATACGAATTGCAAATGGCCTTGATGAATCGCAAACTCGAACCGCACATCGAAACTGTTTTCATGATGCCCGCGGAGGCGTACAGTTATTTAAGTTCGCGGCTGGTTCGCGAAATTTCTCAGTTGGGCGGAGTGATTCACGGATTGGTGCCACCGATTGTTGAAGAGCGGCTGAAATCGAAATCGCAAAAGTAATTTATTTCACACGCAAGGAATTCTCATTCGATGACAAAATTCGCCGATCGCGTCAGCCGAATCGCCAGCTCTCCCACTCTTGCCGTATTAATGATCGCCGAGCAATACAAAGCGCGCGGTATTGACATGGTGGACTTCGGCCCCGGCGAGCCCGATTTCCCCACGCCGGATCACATCAAGCGCGCCGCCATTCAAGCGCTCGAACAAAATTTCACGAAATATACGTCGGCAAGCGGCATCATGCCGTTGCGTGAAGGAATTTCCAAGTG
>DATBYL010000208.1:0-3986 GCA_036513735.1 Candidatus Acidiferrales bacterium | reverse complement strand
AATGCGATACGCGTGGAATTTTCCGGCAAGCAGATTCATTCCATCCGCTCAATTGCCACTGCGGCAGTAATGGATAGCGCGGAAATTGAGCCGGAACTTCTGACGAATCTTTTTAACGAGTCACGCGAGAAGCGCCGCCCGGTGAAGTTCGCAGATTTGCCGAAAAATTTAGTGAACGCGCTGCTGGCCGCGGAGGACAAACGTTTTTTTGAGCATCCGGGATTTGACGCGATACGCGTGGCCGGCGCGGCGCTGGCGGATATGCGTCATGGCGCGAAAGCGCAGGGCGCGAGCACGCTGGATATGCAGTTGGCGCGCAGTTTTTTCTTCACGACGGAGCGCACCTGGCACCGCAAAGTTGCGGAGACGATGGTTGCGCTCGAACTGGAACATCGCTACAGCAAACAACAAATTTTTGAACTCTATTCCAATGAAATTTATCTGGGCAATCGCGGAAGTTTTGCGATCCACGGATTTGGCGAAGCTTCGCAGGCGTATTTCGGAAAAGATGTGCGCGAGTTGAATCTGGAGGAGTGCGCATTTCTTACGGGAATTATTCGCCGGCCGAATCATTATTCGACGGCGGAGCAACATCCGGATCGCGTGATTGAAGCCCGCGATCACGTGCTGACTTCGATGGTCGAAGATAAATTAATTACGCCGGAGCAGGCGGCGGATGCGAAGAAAAAGCCACTGCATCTTGTGCGCAGTGGACTGGACGTTGGCGGCGCCCCTTATTTCGTGGACATGGTGAAGGAAGATTTGCTGGACCATTATTCCGAAGCGGAATTGCTTTCCGGAAATTTCCACGTTTATTCGACGCTTGATCCGGCGTTGCAGCGCGCGGCTTCGGCGGCCATCGATATTGGAATGGCGAACGTGGATAAATTGTTGGCAAATAAAATCGCCAAATGGAAACGCGATCTGGCGAAAAAACATTCCACGGAAACGGTTCCGCAGGCGCAAGTGGCGATGGTGGTGCTGGATCCGAAGACGGGCGAAATTAAAGCGCTGGCCGGCGGAAGAAATTATGGGCAGAGCCAGCTGAATCGCGCGGAAGCGAAACGTCAGCCGGGTTCTGTCTTCAAGCCATTCGTGTATGCGGCGGCGTTTGATGATGCGGCGGAATCGACCGGCCCGATCATGACCACGATCACAACTGTGGAAGATGAGCCAACCACATTTGAATTCGACGGGAAGGAATACACGCCGGACAATTTTGGCCAGGAGTTTATGGGCACGGTGACGTTGCGCGATGCGCTTACGCATTCGTTGAATGTGGCGACGGTGAAAGTTGCGCAGCTGGTGGGATTCGGACGCGTGGTGGAAATCGGGCGGCGCATGGGATTGGATCCGTCGATGCAGCCGACGCCGGCGCTGGCGCTGGGTGCGTATGAAATGACTCCGCTGCAAGTAGCCGGCGCTTACACGGCGTTTGCAAACGGCGGTCAGCGCGCGGAGCCTATGTTTATTCGCAGCGTGGTAAGCGCCGACGGCACGGTTCAGGAGCAGGACACGCCGAAAACTCGGCAGGTGCTCGATCGGCGCGTCGCTTACCTTGTGACGAGTGTGATGGAGGACGTGATTAATCGCGGCACCGGCGTCGCGGTGCGCACGATGGGATTCCAAATTCCCGCGGCGGGGAAGACGGGTACGTCGAAAGACGGATGGTTCGCGGGTTACACGTCCAATTTATTGTGTGTCGTGTGGGTCGGATTCGACGACGACCGCGATTTAGGATTGACGGGCGGTTCTTCGGCGGCGCCAGTTTGGACGGAATTTATGAAGCGCGCGGTGACGCTGCCCGCGTATAGCAATACTGACACGTTCATTCCGCCGCCGGGAATTGTGACTGTGAAAATTGATTCTGAAACGTTGCTGCTGGCCACACCGGATTGTCCGGTGACGCGAGACGAAGTCTTCATCGAGGGCACGCAGCCGACGCAGTATTGTACGAAGCATGGCGGAGTTGCGGAGAAAGTTGGCTCGTGGTTCTCGCGGGTTTTCGGCAAAAAAAAGCCTCCGTCGTAGGCCGGAGCGGGAACCGAATTTAGGTGGCCGGTGTCCAACTGGGACAAGCGAGGCGAGCGGATTCCTTTCACGTCAGATGCAAAAGAAAAAGGAGTTCACCGACCGAGTTTTTTGCTATTGTTATGGTCAACGAAAGCGAGTGGTTGGGTAGGCGAGGCAAAACGCATTCCTGGAGGTCGCCATGAGAAAAGCATTGGTGGCATTCGTGATTTTGGGTTTGGCTGGAGTTGTTTCCGCGCGGCAATTTCCTAGTGCTTCCCCGTCGAATTCAAATCAAGCGGTAGGAGTTTCGCCGGTAGATTCCGCGCGTGAGGCTGCGCTGGAGCATGCAGCACTGGACATGATTCACAAGGACTACGCGGGCGCTGCGGATATTTACAAAGACTTATTGCGCGCAACACCCAATGACGGAATCACCTGGAACCGGCTGGGCATCGCATATCACCAGCAGTCATTGCTGGGCGACGCGCTGAAGTGCTACGAGCGCGCAACGAAAGTAGACAAGAAAAACGGCGACGGCTGGAACAACGTGGGAACCGTTTACTTCCAGGAAAAAAAGTTTGCGAAGGCAGTTCGCGCCTATAAAAAGGCGATTGCACTGAGCGGAAACCGGGCGACGTTCTACGGCAACCTTGGCATCGCCTACATGAACGAAAAGAAAACTCCCGAAGCGATGGATTCTTTCCGCACCGCCGTGAAATTGGATCCAGACGTGTTCAACCAGTCGGCCAGCTTCGGAACGGTGCTGCAAGACCGGAGCGTCGGAAACCGCGGAATGTTTTTCTTCATGATGGCGAAGTCGTTTGCGGGCACGGGAAATGTGGAGCGCTGCGTTTACTATCTGCGGAAATCGCGTGATGAAGGCTACGCGGATTTCGGCAAAGCCACGACCGATCCGGGATTTTCGAGCGTGCTGACGAATCCGGCGGTGAGGGAATTACTGGGATTGCCGGAGTTGCCGGCGCCGCCGAGCACGCCGTCGAAGGGGATTTAGCGGACGATCTTCAACAGTCTTGAGAGCTGGAATTTTCCTCGCTTGATTCTGCGCGAACTAATCGCAGGCCAAACGCGATCGGCTCGTTATAGTCTTCTACGCTTATGAAAACTTCAAAAAGCAAAATGTTTGCTCGCGCGATCATTTTTCTGGCGATTTTCGCGGCGATTTCGCAGCGCAGTTCCGCGCAGCAATCGGCGGATCCATTCATAGACCCTGCGACGATCACGAAGGCTACGAACGAATGGCTGAACGGAAAGATGTCGTCGCCCGGCGTGAGTGTGGAAATCAAGGAAGTGGATAGATCCACGGACGGCGGACAACTGAAGGTGCAGTATCACGCGATCGTCACGGGAGCGCCGAAGGATCAGACGTATAATTTTTTGGCGTGGCCGATCAATGTGGCTGGTCCCGTGAAGCAGATGGAAGGACTTTCCATTTTGGAAAATGGCATCGTCGCGTGCGCGGGCCGAAAGCCGGGCCAGTGTGGCGAAAAAGAACAGCCGGATGATCCCGTGGAATTTACTTTTGTGCCGGGAAAGGGAGAGGTGTTTCGGCTGGCGCTGATTTCCGCCGATGGGAAGTGGAAAATATTTTTTGCGATGGTGCCGGATCCGATTATTAAAACCGATAAGGGTTGTAGTCTGGAAGTGATTCGGTTGACGCCGAAGTTTGAATTGACGCTAGTTCGCGCGAAGGGATTTCAACCGAATGAGGATTTGACGTTTACGTCAAAATCGTATGACGAGTCGCACGTGATCAAAGCGAAGGCTGATGCGAATGGGGAATATCGGTCAGCGCTGCTACCGGTGGTGAAAGATCACGCGAATGGGACGACCTCGATGCAACTGAAAGGCGCAAGTTGCGCGCCTGAGCTTTCGTTTGAATGGGCGAAGTGAACTTGCGAAAAGACCGACAGAATGATGGGCTGCAATCAAAACTGCTGCCGCATCTGAAGAAT
>DATBYL010000207.1:0-4568 GCA_036513735.1 Candidatus Acidiferrales bacterium | reverse complement strand
GGGTGAAGTAAAAATTGATACGCCTGCGAAAGACGCGCTCGTTTATGTTGACGGCGGCTACGCGGGACTTTCAGGCAAACTGCGGCATTTCAATTTGACCGCCGGCACGCACGATATTGAACTGCGCGACCCGAGCGGCCATGCGTTCTTCCAGGAACACGTTCAGGTACTTCGCGGAAAGACGATTGACGTCGGCCACAAATAAGCCGATCGCGAGTGTCTGAGCTGTTTCTGTACACATAAATTCCTCCTGAGTGCGGCGTGCGCGGCAAGTTGAGCGCACGCCGCACTTTTTATTTTCGGCTGCAAAATTCTCCGGCAATTCCTCATCAATTTCTCGCACGGCGAAATGTTACAATTCCGTCCGCAACGAATTCTTCTGATTTGAATCGAAAGAGACATGGAAAACTGGCGCGGGAAGTGGGCACTGATTACCGGGGCGAGCGCGGGCATCGGGCGCGCGTTTGCACTTGAGTTGGCTGCGGGCGGCACGAATTTAATATTAGTAGCGCGGCGGTTAGATCGGCTCAATGAACTCGCAGATGAACTCCGCGCGAAGTATAAAATTTTGGTGGAAGTGGGCGTCGCCGATCTGGCGCAGTCCACTGCGCCTGCTGAAGTTTTCGAGTTTACTTCGCGAAAAGGATTTGATGTCGAGTTGCTTATCAACAACGCGGGATTCGGCGCATTCGGTGAATTTGCGAAGTCCGATCTTTCGCGCCAACTCGAAATGGTGCAAGTGAATATCGCGGCGGTCGTTCATCTGACGCGGTTGTATCTTCCGCCGATGATTACGCGGCGGCATGGCGACATTCTGATTCTGGCGTCCACTGCGTCATTTCAGGGTGTGCCTTACCTGAACACGTACTCGGCGACGAAAGCGTTCGACCTGCACTTTGCCGAGGCACTTGCGGAAGAAGTTAAGCAATATGGAATTCGCGTTTGCGCGCTTTGTCCCGGATCTACGACCAGTGAGTTCTCGCAAGTTGCCGGCACACCTGAAAGTGTTCTCCGCAAACGGGAATCCGCTGAAAAAGTTGCGCACGTCGGATTGAAATCACTGGCCAGCGGAAAGAGTTACGTTATTTCAGGATGGAAAAACTTCGTGGGCGCGCACGCGCAGCGGTTGCTTCCGCGGCGAGTGGTTGAAAGAACCTTGGAGAAAGCGTTTCGACCGAAAAACGGCGGCCGTACCAAGTAAATTTTACTGCGGAGCGATTTGACGTTCACCGCGCCAGCGCGCGATCCAGTAACTCGACCACGTGCATCACTTCCTGTCCAGTGCCATGAATCTGCACACCCGCGCGCAATTGCAAAATGCACCCCGGATTTGCGGTGACGATTACCTGCGCTTTCGTGGCGCGAATATTTTCCATTTTCGACGCCAGGATTTCCAACGCCGCGCGCGTTTCCGTTACATTGTAAACGCCTGCCGAGCCGCAGCACTGATCGCCGAGCGCCATTTCGACTAATTCCACTCCGGGTACTGAGCGGATAAGCACGCGCGGTGCGGCAGATATTTTTTGCCCGTGCACCAAATGACAAGAATCTTGATACGTCACGCGTAGCGGCAAATTTTTCAGCGGCGCAACTAGTCCCAGTTCAGCCAGGAATTCCGTGACGTCGCGCACCTTCGTGCGGAATTGAATCGCTTGTACGTGTTCAGCAGTGCCGGCCGGAAACAGTTGATCGTATTCTTTCAAAGTTGAGCCACATCCCGCGGCGTTCGTAACGATCGCGTCAAACGGTTCTGCGAGGAACGCTGCAAGATTTGTGCGCGCTAAATCTGCAGCAACGTCACGCACGCCTGCGTGAACGCACAAAGCTCCGCAACAAAGCTGTGCTGCGGGAACGACGACTTCGCAGCCGTTCGCCTGAAGAACGTGAATTGTCGCGTCATTTAATTCTGTGAACGAAACTTGCGCGACGCATCCGGCGAAAAATGCGACGCGTGCGCGTTTCGTTCCGGTCGGAGGGAAAGTTTTGCCCAAGCGTGAGAAAAAGAATTCGCGGTCGATGGCGGGCATCAACTTTTCGCGATCCGCGAGTCCAAAAAACTTCAGCATTCCTGAAGCACGCGCGAGCCGCTGCAATCCTGATCGCTGATAAATTCGCGCCGCGCGCCCGGCTGCGGCGATTCGGCGCGGAAACGGCAGCACTTTCCTGTAAAAGAAATTCCGCGTTACGCGAGAAAAGAACGGCCTGCGATATTCCTGTTGAATCTGTCCACGCGCGTGCTCGATCAACTTTCCATATTCCACGCCCGAAGGACAAACCGTTTCGCATGCACGGCAATCCAGGCAGCGATCCATGTGCGTTACAAAAGTGTCGCCGACCGAGAGTTTCCCTTCGTCCACCAACATCATTTGACGAATTCGCCCGCGCGGCGAGTCCGCCTCGCGTCCCCACAACCGGTATGTCGGGCAATGATTCAAGCACAGGCCGCAATGAACGCACCGCGCATAGTCTTCGTAACTGAGTTTTTCTGAGAATGCGGAGAAAGACGGGGACATGGAATCTACTTTCTCAGGCATCGGTTTAGATGCCTCCCACAAATCGTCCCGGGCTCAAAACATTCTGTGGGTCGAACACTTTTTTTACGCGTCGCATTAATTCAAAGTCTGGACGCGGCGCGCCCCAAACATTTACCGCGCGTTTCAATTCCGTTGGCGCGAATTCGATTCGCGCATGCGCGCCAAGTTCGTCGGACACATGAAAAACCGCTTCGGAAAATTTCGCCAGCTTTCCAAAAGCTGTTACGTCGCTCGTCGTCGGCAACAGTACAAAATAAATTAGTCCATATGAACGGAGGACCAAAGCCGCAGGCATCGCGTGTTCTTTCGCGAGTGCGCCCAATCGGTGAGTGACGACTGCCATCGTAGAAGGCACTGCCGCGATCCGGAAAATTGTGGCCGCAGCATTTGCGCTTACCGCGAGCGCCGGGAGTTCGCGGACGCGGCCGAGCAGCGCTGCCGCAACTTTCATGGATTGCACGGTGTCACCGAGCGCGACCAGCCCGCTCGCATTGGCTTGCTCGGCAATTACGGGCAATTCTCGCCGGTGCCGTTCCACAACGCGCGCATTCCCCGCGGCAGAAATTACCACGCACCAGCGCTGTGTGGGCAATGCGATTTCGGTGTCTGAATGCGCGGAGAAAACCTGCGCCGCATCAGGCGAAATCACGTCGACTTGTAATGCGCTCAGTGGCGAACGCGCCAGCGCAGTGCAAAATCCTAAAGCCGCAGACGCGTCATCAAACGCCGCGACGAACACGACCTGCTCAGGAGGTGTGGGAAAAGTTTTGAAATTTGCGCGAGTAATTACGGCGAGCGTTCCGAGCGATCCGATTAGCAGCTTGTGCAGATCGTAGCCGCTGACATTTTTCACCACGCGCCCGCCGCTTTTCGCAATTGCGCTGTCGCCGGTAACGAATTCCAATCCCAACACAAAATCTCGCGGGCCTCCGTAGGAATGCCGCAGCGGACTCGCGGAATCCGTCGCCAGAATTCCGCCGATCGTAGCGCGCTGAAAAAACGGCGGATTCAGCGGCAGGAATTGTTTTTCTGCGGCCAATGTTGTTGCGAGTGTTGAAAATCGCATTCCTGGTTCGACGCCCAGAGTCAAATCGCGCGGCTCATACGCGAGCACGCGATTCATGCGCGAAAGATCTAGCGCGATGTCATATCGCGCGGGCGGCATTCCAACTCCCAATTTTGTTCGCGTGCCGCATGGAATCACGGTAAGTTTTTCCGATGCCGCGAACTGTAGCAGCTCAGCAATTTCCTCTGGCGATTTTGCGAAGACCGCAGCCGCAGGGCGAACGCCATCCACTTCATATCCAGCAAGCTCGGCTGTCGACACTGCGCCAAATCGCTGCGCAATTCGCGCAGCAGTCAGCGCCGACGCGTCACTCGTCGTCGCGCTCATCAAATTAGTTCCGCAAATTTCACAAAATTCCCAACGCTGCCGTCGCTCCGCTTGGGATGCGCACTTCCTTGCATCCTTTTCCCAGCGGCAAAACTTTTCCCGGATTCAGCCGCCCATCCGGATTGAATGCTTCGCGCACGCGGCGCATCAACTCCAAATCCGCGTCCGAAAACATCAGCGGCATCAACTCATTTTTCTCCATGCCGATGCCGTGCTCGCCCGTCAACGCGCCACCGCATTCGATGCAGTGACGCATAATTTCTCCAGACGCCGCCACCGCGCGTTTAAATTCCTCGGAATCGCGCTGATCAAATAAAATTATCGGATGCAAATTTCCGTCGCCCGCGTGAAAAATATTTCCGATCGTGAATCCATAGCGCTTACCGATTTCAGTTATCTTCCGCAAAGTTTCCGGCAGTTTCGTTCGAGGAATCACTGCGTCCTGCACGTAGTAGCTCGGAGAAAGTCTTCCGACAGCGCCGAACGCGTTCTTCCGCCCCTTCCAAAGTAAATCGCGTTCGGCTGTATCGCGAGCCACGCGCACTTCGCGCGCGTGATGCAATTTGCAAATCTCTTCAATCTGCGTCGCCTGCTCCTCAACGGTTTCCTTCAGTCCCTCTACTTCGATCAGCAACACGGCG
>DATBYL010000206.1:0-2498 GCA_036513735.1 Candidatus Acidiferrales bacterium | reverse complement strand
GAAGTTCATTTCGATGTGAAAACCGCCGGCAATCTGCTTTCGTTGCCGGTTTCATCAGTTCTCTTTCGCCCGGACGGAATCCTAGTTGCCGTCGTCGGATCAGATAATAAAATTCAGTTGAAGCGCATCGTCATCGGACGCGACTACGGCAGCACTGTCGAAGTATTGCAGGGCCTTGATGCTTCCGATTCCGTCGTGGATAATCCGCCCGATTCCATGGAAGCTGGCCAGGAAGTTCACGTCGCCGCGCCCGCCAAAACTCAAAAGGGCCAATGATCAAAGCGCGTTCCATCCCCAAGCTTCGTGCGGCAACTGTCACCTCTGTGGCAGTGTTTTGCGCCGTGCTATTGCTCGCCGGATGCTCCATCGGCCCCAACTATCATCGGCCGGACGCGCCCACTCCCGCCGCATGGAAAGCCGAAGGTCCGTGGCGACCCGGCGACCCGCGCGATCAAATTCCCAAGGGCGAATGGTGGAAAATTTTCGGCGACGCCGACTTGAACGCTCTCGAATCTCAAGCAGTCAGCGCGAATTTCACCGTTCAGGCCAGCATCGCCAAGCTCGATCAAGCCCGCGCGCTCGCTCGCATTTCAACCGCCGCGCTCTTTCCGCAAGTAAGTGTCGGCGGATTTGCGGGAGCTTCGCGCGTTTCCGGTAACCGTCCGCAGAACGTCGCTCCCTTCACCGCGCTGACGCAGGGAAATTTCATAATTCCTTTTTCCGTCAGCTGGGAACCGGACCTTTACGGACGCATTCATCGCGGCATCGAAGCTGCTCAGGCAGCTTATCAAGCGTCCGGCGCAGACTTGGAAAATGTCGGCCTCGCTACTTCATCCGAACTTGCCGGAGATTATTTTTCCCTTCGGGAAATTGATGCGGAAATCGGCGTGCTCAAAGGAACAGTAGAATCATTCGAGAAAGGCATGGATCTCGTTCAGCAACGATTCAATGGCGGCGTCGCCTCCGGGCTGGACATCGCGCAAGAACAAACTCTCCTTGACGCAACTCGCGCGCAGGCAATTCTGCTAGGCCAGCAGCGCGTGCAATTTGAAGACGCCATCGCCACGCTCACCGGACAGCCCGCTTCCAATTTCAAAGTTGTCGTAAAGCCCATGCCCGCCACGCTGCCCGCAATTCCTGTGGGATTGCCGTCCGATTTACTCGAGCGCCGCCCGGACGTCGCAGAAAATGAGCGCCTCATGGCCAGCGCCAATGAACAAATTGGAATCGCGCAATCCGCATATTATCCCGGCGTAAATCTTAGCGGCGGAGCGGGATTAAATAGCGTCAGCCTCACCAATCTAGCCACGCTGCCCAGCGCAGTTTGGGCGGTGGGCGCAACCATCAGCGAAACTTTGCTCACCGGCGGAGCGCGCCGCGCGCAAGTGGAATTCGCGCAGGCCGGATACAAAATTACCATTGCGAATTATCGCGGCTCCGTGCTCACCGCGTTTCAGGAAGTGGAAGATAATCTCGCCGGACTTGCCGTGCTCGATGAAACATCCAAAGCACAAGCAGCCGCAGTCGCCGACGCGCAGAAAGCCCTCGACATCGCCACCAATCGATACAAGGGCGGACTCGTAAGCTACCTCGATGTCGTCACCGCGCAACAAACTCTGCTTTCCAATCAACGGCTGGCCGTCCAACTCGAAGGCCAGCGACTCACCGCATCCGTTCTGCTCGTCAAAGCTCTGGGCGGCGGTTGGGATTCCGCAAGCCTCGCGGCGCTGCACGTGGATTATCCCGCCAAACAAGCCCTTCAGCCTTAATTACTTTCAGCGATTCTGAAGAACTTCGAAGTGACTTTATGGCGTGCACATCGTCTTAATTAAGGTACAGTGCTGCCTTCAACCGCGCAGCGGGGACGCCCATGGAAACTCTGCTACAAGATCTGCGTTTCGCATTTCGTGCACTCGCCAAGAATCCCGGATTTTCCGCGATTGCGATTCTCACTCTAGCTCTCGGCATCGGCGCGAACACCGCTCTCTTCAGCGTGGTAAACGCAGTGATGATGCGTCCACTGCCGGTTCAAGATGCGCAGCAGCTCGTCACTCTCACCAATCCGGGCGCGGCGGGAATGCAGAACGGCACCAGCGACGGCGAACGCAGCTTGGTGACCTACCAGGAGTTTGAAGGCTTGCGCGACGAGAATCAGATCTTCTCGAATATTCTGACCTTTTCAAGCACAAGCTATTCCGCCCCCGTCTCACTCGGCTCTTCTTCTGATGCCACTCCCGCGAACGTCAGTATGGTCAGCGGCGGATATTTTCCAACGCTGGGCGTCGATCCCTTGCTCGGTCACACATTCGGCGCGGAAGTGGATAAGGGGCGCAACGCGCATCCCATTGCCATCGTAAGCTACGGCTATTGGGATAGAAAGTTAGCGCGCGATCCTTCCGCGGTCGGCCGCAAAATTCACATTCGCAATATGGTGTTTGAGGTCGGCGGTGTGATGCCGCCGGATTTCGCCGGCGTGGTGGTTGGCGAATCGCCCGACA
>DATBYL010000205.1:0-12476 GCA_036513735.1 Candidatus Acidiferrales bacterium | reverse complement strand
GGCTTCGGCCTGAAGATCTGGATTCGACTGGCCTCGCGCGATCTTGCCAAGCATGGCGCGCGCGGCGGATGAGTCCATATCGCCAAGAATGGAAAGCGCCCGCTTCTTCAGACTGAAGGACGCATTGCTCGCCAGTAACTTTTCGATTTGCGGCACCGCAACCGATGGATCCGTATCGGCCAGACCGTTGAGCACGATTATTTTGGTGTCGTCATCGCTGCTGGCGGCTGATTTTGTTTGCGCTGAAACTCCGTAAGCCCCGGTGACAATCAACAGACCGGCAATCAAGAATCGCTTCGTCTTCATGGTGTTCTCCTATTTGTTCAAAAGTTCCAGCAAATAAGCCGTGGCGTCGGGTGACTTCATCATGGAAAGCTCGGAAACAATTTTCTTTTTCATTTCCGGATCGGTTTCTTTCTTCGCGAGTGTAACCAGCGCCTTCGCATCTTGCGAGATGAAGAGCGCGCCGATTACTTTCTTGCGCACATCGGGATTCGTATCCGACGCGTAAATCTGCAGCAGCGCGTCTTCGCCTTTTGTGCCGTTTCGGCGGTCCATCATGCCCAGGTAATTAATGGCGTTCATTTTCAGCGATGGATCTTTTTCATTCATCGCCAATTGGCTGACGCGATCCACGTCACCGGATTGGAAAATTGAACTCAGGATTTGCTTTTTGACGTCCACGGAAGTTTCGGTCTGATAAAGCTGCCAGATGTCGTCGCGATCGTTCATCATTCCCAGCTGGCGTATCGCTTCGATACGAAGGTCAGTATCTTTTTCGGATTTCGCCGCGGCGAAAATTCGGGCTTTATCGCCAGACATCATCAGCGCCCGCAAAATTGCTTTCTTCACGTCGGGATCGGTTGACGAGGAATAAATCTGCGCGAGAACTTCGCGTCCGGAGTCAGCGCGATACATTCCCAGCGCTTGAATGGCTCGTTCCTGTACTAGAGGATTCACGCCTTCGCCCTTCGCCATCTTCGTGATCAGATCGCGGGCTTCCGGCGAATTGGATTGCGCCAGGACGAAAAATGCCTGGCTGCGAATCTTCACGCAATCGGTGCTATGAATCATTTTCTCAAGCAGAGGCACAGCTTTCGCCGGATCGGCTTGTTGCAGACCGTTCAGGGCAAGCAATTTCAATTCGCAATTGCTTTCATCGTCCGGAGAAACCGGCTGACCCGCAAGCTGCTTCACTTCCACTTCGAGTTTCTTCGCGTCGTCCAGCCAGCGGCTTTGCGGATATTCTTTTTCCATCGTGGAAAGAGTGGCGAGCGCTTCGGTGCGCTGCCCGAGCTTGTTCTGGCAATACGCTTTCCAGAACAGACCGGCGTCCGCGCGCTTCATCTTCATTTCCGCTACTTGATCAAATTTATCTTCCGCGATTTGCCATTTACCCTGATCGAGCGCTGACGAACCCTGACTGTAGAGAGAACTTTCGCGATCTGCGTCACGGCGATCGGAATCTTTTTTTCGATCTCGGCCATTGTCGTCCTGCTGACCGAAGTACGCGGCGTCTAAACCGTCCACGCCGATCTGAAAGTCAGTGTCAAACTTGAGATCGGTCTTCAGATTGAATTCGAGGCTGTATCCAAGATCGTTCGCGAAATCTTTCCACTGGCCTGAGGGGTTTGCCAAAGCCTTTGCTTCAGCGGCGTATGCAAGCGCATCGTCGAGATATCCCGACCAGCCATCCGCGCCGATTCCCTGCCCGGAACTCTTGCCGTAGCCGACGGCGCCTGAGGAATCGTCGGACTTATCCTTAACTTTTTCCTTGCCGCTCGTTCCCTGGCCTTTACTCTTGTCCTTGCCTTGTGACTGCCCCTGCGATTGGCCCTGGCCTTGCGATTGATCCTGCGCGCGCGCCGGCATGGCCAGCGTAAACATCGCAACCGCCGCCAGAACAAATCCAATTTCCTTGCGTAGAACGATTTCCTTCATGCTTCTCATTTCGCTTCCTTCTTTCTTCGAGTAGTCTAAATTTTGTGCGCTAAATCTCAACTGCCACGCGTCGCGGAATGTTGCGTCGTGGGCTTTTCCTTATTTCGCACCGTTGAATCCAGCACGCGTATCTTCAACATCAATCCGCGCGATTCAATTCCGCGTTGCAATTCTTCAAGTTCAGAGCTGGAAACTTTTGAGGGGCTGTGCGCAATTTCCAAAAGCACGGGTTCCAATTCGTCCAGCACGCTGGCCACGGCGTTATCACCGGAATGTTCGGCTGTTTGACGATAGAAGCGATTCGACACCAGCATTTCCTGCGCGCGTTCCTGCTGCGCGGAAATATCCACTTCGGAATTTTGCTTACTTCCCGGCTCCGCGTTTGAAATTTCCAGCAGTACGGATTGCGCGCGATCCAGATGATCGCCAACGGCTACCAGCAGAATTCTTTCGCGCACCTGGCCGGGAGCATTTGCGTTCGCATTGTCAGCAACTTGCGGCGCGGCGGGCGTGACATTATTTTGTTTCAGTGAAATTCTTCCAGCAAAAAACGCCACAACAATCAGCGCAGCTACTGTGCCGAAAGCGATTAATCGCTTCGGAGACATCCACGCCGTCAATGCGCTCCAGTCAAATCTCGGACGCTGAAGTTTCGGCGCAATCTTGTTCCACATGCGCGCTTCAAAATGCGGGCCGGGATCTGCCACGGGAAGCGCCTCGACCATCGCCAGCACGCTCTCCAGCGATTCATACGACGCGCGGCAGTTCGCGCATTGGTGCAAATGTTCTTCAACTGTTGCCTTCGCTTCGGCCAAATCGCCGTAGCGATAATCCAGCAACTGTTCTTCGTTCAGATGTCCGCCCGTATATTTCATTTCTTTCTGCTCTCTCCGTAAATCTCTTTAGCTTTGTCCGACCAGCGGCCCCAAATGCTGGCGCAATTTTTGCACCGCGCGGAACACGCTGTTCTTTGTGGCGCCCGCTCCAAGTCCAAGCGTCTCGCCAATTTCTTCAATCGAGTTGCCTTCAAAGTGCCGCATCACAAATGCGGTGCGCTCGACGGGACTGAGCGCCAACATCGCCACGCGCACTTGCTCGCCCAATTCGCCGCTCAGCGCCAGCCGATCCGGGCCGGGCTCATTGCTAATTGCGGTGTCGAGAGGATCCTGCATTTCCGATTCGTCGCCTTTCGCCAATTGCCTCTGCGTTTTTTCCGGCCGCCGTTTGCGCATTAAATCCAGCGAGCAATTCACGGCAATGCGGTAAAGCCACGTTCCAAAATTTGACCGCGCTTCAAACTTGTCCAGCCGGCGATACGCCCTGAGCATCGCTTCCTGCACCACTTCCTCGGCGTCTTGTTCATTCCCTGTCATTCGGTGGGCGAGTCGGAACAAAGTTCTGCTGTGGCGCTCGACGAGAACGCGAAAAGCGTCCTGATCGCCGCCGAGGGCCAGCGCCACATTTTCCGCATCTCCGACATCCATCCGAATCATTAGACCGGGGTACCCCCCTTGCGGTTAGGTGCGATTTGGCAAATATATTGCTAGATAGCTTACCGCTTTGACGCAGCAGCGAGGGCGATTGTTCCGAACTGCGCCGGGCCAGGCACTTCGCGTCATGCGCAAAATTCGGGTATCATGGAACAGGGAATTTCCCCAAAACATTTGAATGTCTTGATAAGGCTGGCGGGCCCGTTATCCAGCCGATGCCGAGGAGCGCGTCTTGATTCATCGTTACACTCGAGAAGAAATGGGCCGCGTCTGGAGCGACGCGAATCGCTTTCAGAAGTGGCTGGACGTGGAAATTGCCGCCACGGAAACGCTGGCCGAAGCGGGACAGGTTCCGAAAGATGCCGCGAAAATTATTCGCGAGCGCGCAAAGGTTGATGTGCCGCGCATCCATGAAATCGAATCGCGCGTGAAGCATGACGTGATCGCATTCACCATGAACGTCACGGAATCCATCGGCGATCCCGCAGCCGCGCGGTGGCTGCATCACGGACTTACCTCCAATGACGTGGTGGATACCGCGCAGGCTTTGCAACTTCGCGACGCTTCAAAATTAATCGAAGTCGCGCTCGCGAAATTCGGCGAAGTGCTAAATAAGCGCGCGCACGAATTTCAGCACACCATTCAAATTGGACGCACGCACGGCATGCACGCCGAGCCGATTACATTCGGACTGAAAGTGGCCAACTGGTTCGCGGAAAATCGCCGCAATCAGGAGCGGTTCCACGCAGCCGCGGTGCAAATGGCCGTCGGAAAAGTTTCCGGCGCGGTTGGAAATGCCGCGCATCTTGGCGCGGAAATTGAAGAAAAGATTTGCGCGCGGCTGGGACTGGCCGTTGATCCGATTACAACGCAGGTGATTCAGCGCGATCGCCATGCGCAATATGTTTCCACGCTGGCGATCATCGCTGCGACGCTGGAAAAAATCGCGATGGAAATCCGGCATCTGCAACGCACAGAAGTCCGCGAAGCCGAGGAGCCATTCGGCGGCGAGCAGCGCGGCAGTTCCGCGATGCCGCACAAGCGCAATCCCGTGGCCAGCGAACAAATTTGCGGGCTGGCGCGTGTGGTGCGCTCGAATAGCATGGCCGCACTGGAAGATGTTGCGCTGTGGCACGAGCGTGATATTTCGCATAGTTCGGTCGAGCGGATTATTCTGCCGGATTCCACAATTCTGATTGATTACATGCTGGCGAAGATGACGGAAATTGCTTCCGGCATGAGAGTTTTTCCGGAACGCATGATTTACAATTTGGAATCCACCGGCGGACTGGTTTTTTCCGGCCAGCTTCTGCTGGATTTGGTGGAAGCGGGCGCACCGCGCGATGAAGCATACAAATGGGTGCAGTCAAACGCGATGGCCGCGTGGGAAGGCGGAGCAACTTTCGGCGAGCGTGTCGCCGCTGACGAGCGAATCACGCGTCATTTGAATCCTGAAAAGCTGGCGCACGCGTTCAGCCTGCATCGGCAACTGCACGCGGTGGACGCAATCTTCGCCCGTGTTTTCGCCTAGTACGCTGCCCCTTTTTGTACAGTTTCCCTTGACACCGCTGGGGCAGGATTGTTAGGGTAAACGTCCCTGCCTGGTATCGTCAAGGGCTGCCGAAAGGCGCCTCGTTCCAGTTTCAAATTGTTCCGCCGAGTGGAGGATTTTTGTCGTTTTCGGAAACGCCGCTGACAATTCTTCTGGCAGACGATAACGCCGATGTGCGCATGGCGCTGGAATACATGCTGCACGCGCAGGGATACAACGTGGTCGCCGTTGGCGATGGCGATGCCGCGGTTACGGCGCTCGAAGACAATCAAGTTGATCTTGTTCTCCTGGACGTGCTGATGCCGGGGCGCAGCGGATTTTCCGTTTGCCGCCACATCAAATCTCAAGCCGAAACTCGACTGATTCCCGTGGTTCTCATCACTGGCCTTGCCAATCCGGAAAGCCGCGTGGAAGGAATTGAAAGTGGCGCGGACGATTTCATCAGCAAGCCCCTGAATCGCGACGAATTATTGGCGCGCGTGCGTTCACTTCTAAAAGTAAAGCGATTCACCGACGAACTGGAAAGCGCGGAAAGTGTGCTGTTCATGCTGGCGCGCAGCATTGAAGCGAAAGATCCTTACACCGAAGGCCACTGCGATCGGTTATCGCGATATTCCAGCGCGCTCGCTGCTCGTCTTGCGTTACCAGAGGATCAGCAAGTTGCTTTGCGCCGCGCCGGAATTGTTCATGACATTGGAAAAGTTTCCGTGCCCGAGCATATTCTTTTGAAGCCCGGGCCCCTTTCAGCCGATGAGCGCGAAATTATGGAATCGCATCCGCTGGTCGGCGAACGGATTTGCGCGCCGCTGAAATCATTCCGCATGGTGCTGCCGATTATCCGGCATCATCACGAACATCAGGACGGCTCGGGATATCCCGACAAATTGCGCGGAGATCAAATACCCATCACGGCGCGAATTATGCAAATCGTGGATGTGTTTGACGCTCTGACGACGAAGCGCCCGTATCGCGCTGCGCTTCCCGCCGAAAAAGCATTTTCGATTTTGCGCGAAGAATGCAGGCGCGGATGGTGGGACCTGCGTTTGGTGAATGAGTTTGAAGAAATGCTGCAGAATGCGCCGGGCATGCGCGAATCGTTCATGACTCCAGCGCCGCTTCTATCCTGAAAATTTCGCCCCGATAAATTAATTCTTAGGCGCGTTGAATGTAGCGCGCTTCCGTTGTGTCCACTTTGATTTTGTCACCGTTGTTGATAAATGGCGGCACGTTGATGGTCAAACCGGTTTCGAGTTTCGCAGGCTTCATTACCGCGCTGGCCGTGGCTTTCTGCAGAGTCGGCTCGGTATCCACAACTTTCAGGTCAACCGTATCCGGTAGCGCTACGCCGATTGGCTTGCCTTCGTAAAATTCCACGTGAATGTTCATGTCTCCGATCAAATAGTAGGCCGCCTCGCCGACAATTTCGGGCGTGAGCGTCATCTGCTCGTAGTCCTGCGTGTTCATGAAGTGGTGGCCTTCGGGATCGGAATACATATATTGATATTCAATTTCGTCCACAATGGCGCGTTCCAGAAATTCTTCCGCGCGGAACCGGTAGTCAATGATCGTGCCGGTTTTCAAATTGCGCATCTTCGTGGCCATCGCGGCGCGCTTGTTGCCCGGCGTGCGGTGATCCACGCTGAAGACAGTATAAAGTTGTCCGTCATGGACAATAATCATTCCGGGGCGCAGTTGAGTCGCCTTAATCATTTTTCAAGCTCCTGATTCGATCGGGTTCAACGAATATTATCGGATTCAACGGCGGGCAAAACCGAGCCTGCAGTTCCTAAAGTGCCTCAATCGCTGAATTCATCCACGCAACGTGAGCCGCTATTATAGCGGCCCTTCGCAAACGCGGTCAACGCGGCAAGTTTCTGGGTAGTGTTCCAATTGAAGTTTCAGCGGTCCGACAACTGAATCGGATTCCCGTCCGGATCTTTACCGTCGCACAAACAAAACTCCGGCCCCTGCCGGACTTCTCCGAACTTCGCACCGCGTGCTACCAGAGTTTCACGCAAAGCGGCGACATCCTTCGCGTGAAACACAATCTTCGGCCCTTTGCGGCCCGGCGATGAAGGCCCGGAATGCAGCGCGATACTCACAGCTCCTGCCGAAAATTCGCGCCAGCCTTTTTCTTCCGACACGACTTCCAAGCCGAGCACCTCTCCGTAATATTTGCTCATCTTTTCCATCCGCCCAGTAAACAGAATCATGCGCGCCAATTTCATTGCGGGGCCTCTCTATTTCAAATTCAGTTTTGCGCTGAACTCGACGCCGCCGAACCTGCGCCGACATTCCCAGCGCGCGCCTTCTTTCCTTCCGCCATTACCTTTTCAATTTCATCGGCCGAGCGCGGCAGGCGTTGCGTCAGCAAAATATATCCGGTCGGAGTGATGAGAACATCATCTTCAATGCGCACGCCGATTTTTTCTTCGGGAATGTAAATGCCAGGCTCGATGGTGACGACCATTCCGGGCACAAGAGCCGCGCCAGGATCGCCCGCGTCGTGAACGTCCAATCCCAAATGATGCCCAAGCCCGTGAATAAAATATCGGCCGAGCGGCTGGCCGTGCAAATCCTTGCCGTGCGTGTTGATGTAGTCGTACGCAACGCGGTAAAGATTTTTTCCGTCCGGCGTTTGCGTCAGACGGGCGCCGGGTTTCAGCGCATCGAGAGCCGCTTGCTGCGCACCGTACACGATGTCGTAAATTTCGCGCTGGCGCGCGGTATATTTTCCGTTCGCAGGCAGAGTGCGCGTGATGTCCGCCGTGTATCCGGAATATTGTCCACCCACGTCCATTACAACAATGTCGCCATCCTCAATTTTCGCGCCAATCTTGTCATAGTGCAGCACGGTGGAATTAAATCCCGCGCCGACAATCGGCGAATACGCTTCCGTTTCGCAGCCTCCGTCCTGATGAATTTTCACCATGCGCGCGGCCGCCTGATATTCCATCAAGCCGGGACGCATATTTCGCATCGCATCCAAATGCGCGTCCACAGAAAGCTCAATCGCCCGCGTAAGCAACGCAATTTCGCCGGCGGATTTAATTTGCCGCAGTGCGCCGATTTGTGATTCGATTTGCGCGAGTTTCGTGCCGGGCAAATTCTGGTTCAGCCAGTTCACCATGTCTTGCGCGTGTGGATATCCGGCGTCATTCCCGTGCGGCAGCAGCGTATAAAAAGTTGGATAGTTCTTTGCGAGCTGCTGAAGATCCCCGGCGAGCCTCGTAAAATTTCGGACTTCGGCGAACCCGGTTTTTTCCTGCACACCGGGATCGTCGGGCCCGATGCGCGGGCCGTCCCAACGTTCGGTCTGCAGGTTACGCGTGAACAGATAGAATATTTCCTTCGGACCCGCCCAGCCTTTTGTTTCCGCGCCGTCGGGAACCAGGAGCAGCATCGCGTGTTCTTCGTTGTGCCCCGTCAGGTAATAAAAATTACTTTCCTGATTAAAAACGTAAGCCTCGCTGGCGCTTTCCTTGCCGGTATATCCAAAAATCACAACAGGCGCGTCCATCTGCGCGCGCAGACGCCCACGCCGCGCCGCATATTCGCTATTCGGTTCGCGCTGACGAAATTGCGCGTGCGCGGCGGGAGCAAATGTCATCAGCGTAACGGCGGCGCAGATCACAATTACAACCGCGGTTCCGGCGCGAGCCGTTAGAAATTTCATCGTTAAAAGCTTCAATCGATTCATTCTGGAACCTCGATTTAGTTCCCTTGCAAATATCTGATCAACTCTTCCCTTGTGAACCCTGCTTCTCTTAACAAAGAAAGTAAGGTGCCTTTGGGAAGATCGCGGTTGTGCTTTGGAACCACCGCGCGGCGTTTGGATACTTCGTTGTAATAAATGAAATGGCTGCCTGAAACATGGTCAAGAACAAAACCGTGCCGTACGAGGAAACGCGCAATCTCACGCGGTCTAACGGCGGGAAGCTTGGGCATACTCAAGGTCGAGCGAGGCAACCAGAGTTTCGTTGTCGGTCGGGATTGGTTCGTTGTGTTTGTTCAAGCTGTCGATATATCCGACGATCGCGTCCTTGGCCATTTTTTTTGCTTCATCCAACGTACGTCCGTACGTCACGCAGCCCGGCAGCGCGGGAACAAGAGCGGTAAATCCGCCTTCTGGCTCAGGACGGAGCACAACATTGAAATGGCCGTGACCTTTTTTCATGGTATGTCGGCATTCTAGCCGACATTTCAAAGACTCGTCAAACAAAGCCGTTATCGGCACTGCTGTCAATTTGTGAACAATCGAATCCGCGAAACCTTTTCTCCAATCGAAGCGTAATCCATAGGAAAATCCAAATCCTGGAGGAATGAATAATGCGAATTCCGCGAACGCTTAGCTCGACGGCCGCCGCCTGCCTGATGATTTTATTAATTGGCACGGCACTATCCACCTCGCCGGATTGCGCCGGGCAAACTGCTCCCCTCCAATCCTCCCCCACCCAACCCAGCTACGAAATCCTAGCCCGCCAAATCATCTCCAACCTCGTCGCCAAGCAATACGACAAAGTTTCCGCCCTCTATTCCCCCGAACTCGCCAAGGATCTTCCCACGCAAAAACTCGCGGCCAGTTGGGAAAGCATCATCACGCAGCTCGGCCCGTTGCAATCCGTCACCAGCGTTGAACTCGAAGACGTGGCCGGCATGCACATCGCATTCACCACTTGCGTCTTCCAGCGATTGACACTCACTTTCCGCGTCGGCTTCAACTCACAGGGCCAGTTCGCAACTTTCAGCTCGATTCCCCCCGACACAGCCGCCGCTTCATGGAAATCGCCCGATTACGCCAAGCCGGAATCGTTCGACGACCGCCCAATTACTGTGCAAAGCGGCCACTGGCGTTTGCCGGGAATGTTGACCATTCCCCGCGGTGTCGGCCCATTTCCCGCCATCGTTCTCGTGCATGGCTCCGGCCCGAATGATATGGACGAGACCCTCGGCGTGAATAAAATGTTCAAGGATCTTGCATGGGGACTGGCCTCGCGCGGCATCGCCGTGCTGCGCTACACAAAACGCACCCACAAATACGGCGCGCAGAGCACGGACAACGCCGATGCGTTCACTCTGAAAGACGAAACCATCGACGACGCCCGCGCCGCGGTAAACATGCTCACGACAATTCCACAAATTAATTCCAAGCGCATCTATATTGCCGGACACAGTCTCGGCGCGTTCGCCGCTCCGCGAATTGCCAGCGGCGATCCGCAAATCGCCGGACTAATTCTGATGGCCGGAAATACGCGCCCGCTCGAAACTCTAATCGTCGAACAAACGCGCTACGAAGTCAGCTTGAGCGGCCCAATCACTCCCGCCGGACAACAGGCAATTGATCTGGCCGATAAATCGGCACGCGAATTCACAAATCCGGATTTAAAACCCGGCATGACCGTAAATTTTCTGGGCACTCCTTTGCCCGCAAGCTATGTGCTGGATCTGCGCGCCTATCACCAATCAGAAGTTGCCGCCTCACTGAAAATTCCGATCCTGGTTCTGCAAGGGGAACGCGATTACAACGTCAGCATGGCCGATTTCGACGGCTGGAAAAAGGCTCTCGCGGGCCACGCCAATGCAACTTTCAAATCGTATCCCGGCCTGAACCATGCTTTCTTGCCGGGCACCGGACCTTCTTCTCCAATGGAATACGCACAGCCGAATCACGTTGAACAAGATGTGGTCGACGACATCGCCGCGTGGATCAACGGACAATCGTCAAAATAGAGTTTCATTTTGGGGCAGTACCAATGGCCCAGTACTACCAAAGCTTCAGTAAGAAATTTTTGGTATTGATGCTCTATATCCCCGGCGAAACGCTTGCCGTATTATTTCACTAGGAAAGTAATCTCTCCCAACGGTTCATTCTCAGGTGAACATAGAATGCGCATTAGCAGCGCAAGTTTTCCGACGATAAAGATTGGCATTATCGGCGCGATGATTCTGATCATCGTGGCGATTACTGTTCCCAGTCTGATGCGTGCCGGCGGCGCGCAAAAAGAAGTGTCGGCAATCAACACGCTGAAGACGCTGAACATGGCCTGCGCGGAATATTCCGCAACCTTCACCCTGTATCCAGCTTCGCTGAGCGATTTGCAAAAAGGCGCGGGCAACGGACTGAGCAGCACCGCCGCGGATTTAATTGACTCCAGTCTCGCGAGCGGCACCAAAGACGGTTACGTTTTCAGATACGTCCGCGGAGAAGGCGGCACGGGCTACACGATTTCGGCCAGCCCCGCAAAGGCCCATCAAACCGATGCTCGGCATTTCTTCACCGATCAATCCGGCACAATCCGCTTCGCCATCGGACAAGACGCCGACGCGCTCGGCGCGCCAGTCCAATGAAGTAAGATCAATCGCGATTGAAGTCATTGTCGGCGCATTCAGGCAGCCGGAACACCACAAACATCTGGGCAGTCGTCATGAATGGCGAGCGGACCAAATCAAAAACCGCGGCAAGCGCGCAAACGAGTGGGTAGAGCGGATGGGTGTAGAGCGGCCGAACGGCTGATATTCGTAGCCTACCTTTCAGACCCAACCAACCCAGGATGCTGCAAGCCCACTGTGGCGCCCCTTGTGTATAGAATGCGGACTGAACCTCCAAACCACACTTCTGGCCGAGATCCTCGATCGACTTCCGATTGAAAAGTACGAAGTGGCGCGGACAATGAAATCCGCCCCAGTTATGATCCCGAAAAATGCGGCAATCGAGAGTGTCCACATTGGGCGTCTTGATCAATAAAAGTCCGCGCGGCGCGAGGAGCTTTCGCATGGCTACAATCACGGAGGCCGGGTCGGCGACGTGCTCGATCAGGTTCAGCATTAAAATCAAGTCAAAGCGTTCCGCGAACGAAAAATCCTCCACCCTGGAACAGTGGAATACATGACCCGCCGATTCCGCCGCTGCCCGCGCGGTTTCATCTATATCCAGTTCGTGAGTTTTTCTGACACGCGCAGACGCTTTTCGAGCTGTGGAAAGCAACCATCCCGCTCCTCCTCCCACGTCAAGAATTGAAAGACTCTCTCCCGGAATTCCGGTAAGGAGTCTCCGGAACAGGCGCGTGTCCAGGAATTCCTTCGCGCTTTCGATGAAGGATTTGGACGATCCCTTTGATTGGTAGGAATAATAGTTCGGCGGATAAATCTCACTGAGCCGGTCCGCTGGAGGATTTTCCAGATACACCGACCCGCAAACGCCGCATTGGAAATACGAATATAGATGATCGCTCGTGTAGTATTCGACGTCGCGGGCTTGTGCGAAGCCGTAAACCTCAACACTGCCGCACACCGGACAATTCGCCGCCGAATCAGCACTATTCATGAAGCGACTTTTTCAACAAAAGAATCGCACTGGAAAAATAGGTTGTGCCGGCCCTGCTAAGCGGTTCGCCCAACGCCGTAGCGTTGAAGAAATTCTGCATTTCATCAAAACAAGTGTAAGAAACTGTGGGATCCCAGTGATGAAGTAAGTGCCGGTTGAAACCGGCGGC
>DATBYL010000204.1:0-10041 GCA_036513735.1 Candidatus Acidiferrales bacterium | reverse complement strand
GCACTTCCGGCGAGCCGAAAGGCGTAATTCTCACCGCGGCCAATGTAAATTTCATGCTCGGCTGCATCACGATGCGACTCGATCAATTAATGTCCGGCCACTCCGACGTCGAACGCGTATTTCACTACGCGCCATTCAACTTCGCCGCCGCATGGATGCTGCTGCTCTCCTGCCTCTCGCGCAAAAGTTTGCTGACGCTCTCCATGAACATCAGCCGTCTGCAGCTTGAAATGAAAATCGCAGCGCCAAATTATTTCCTCAACGTACCGCTATTGCTCGAACGTGTCCGCCGCGGCGTCGAAGACAACGTCGCAAAGACTGGCGGAATCGTCGCCAAAATTTTCAACAGCGCAAAAGCCGGATGGTTTGCGCGCCATGATCTAGAAAATCCGCACAGTGAAGGCGGAATTTCGCTGGCAATTGCGCGCGCGATAGTTTTTCCAACAATTCGCAAAAAAATCGGCCCCAATCTAAAAGCTCTCATCTGCGGATCTGCCCCGCTCTCTCGCGAAACTCAATTATTTTTCATGATGCTCGGAATCTCCGTCCTTCAAGCGTATGGACTCACCGAAACAACCGCGATCTGTACGCTCGATATTCCCGGAAAAGTTGAACCCGGCTGGGTCGGGTCTGCCGTGCCCGGCATCGAAATGAAATTGGGCGACGACGAGGAAATTCTCGTCCGTGGCCCCAATATTTTCCCCGGATATTGGAATCGCCCGGAAGAAACCGCAAAAGTTCTGCGCGATGGATGGTTTCATTCCGGCGATCAGGGTGAATTGAATGCCAGCGGAAATTGGCGCATCATCGGCCGAATCAAAAATTTGCTCGTGTTAAGTTCCGGCCACAATGTTGCGCCGGAACCAATCGAAGAAAAGTTGCAAGCCGCCCTGCCCGGCGCGCAACAAGTCGTCCTCATCGGGCACGGCCGCAGCTATCTAATTGCAATCGTGGCTGGCGAAGTGAATCGCGACGTTGTAGCGAAGGAAATTGAAAATATGAACGCCGCGCAGCCGCATTACAAAAAACTCCACGGCTTCCATGTGGAGCCGCAAGCGTTCACAATGGAGAGCGGATTGTTGACGGCAAACGGCAAGCTGCGCCGTAACGCAATCGCGGAACATTTTGCGCCGCAAATCGAAGCGCTCTATCGAGAGAAACGCGCATGAACTCTTTCACCGGAACAACACTTTCTTGGGCGACGCGTGAATCCATAGTTGAATTGGAATTGCATCGCCTTCCCGCAAATGAAATTGGTACGGAAATGCTCGCCGAGTTAGAGCAATTTATCGCCGCGCTCGACGGTCTCGCGCAAAACGCAAGCTGCGTAATCGTGCACAGTTCGCTCGCTTCAGGATTTTCCGCTGGTGCGGATTTGCGTGAACTTTACAAAGAGTCTCTTCCGCTCGATGCCGCCGCGCGCCTCACAGGCGTCCGCGAATTTCTCCATCGCATTCACGCAGTACTCAACGCGCTTGATGACACTCCGCTTACAACAATCGCCGCCGTTCATGGCGTTTGTTTCGGCGGAGGTTTCGAGCTGGCGCTCTCCTGCGATTTAATTATCGCCGATAAGATGGCGCGTTTTTGTTTTCCCGAATTGCGCCTCGGCCTGATTCCCGGCTTCGGGGGAATTCCGCGCCTCCGCCGCGATCTCGGCAACGCCGTCGTCCGCGATCTGCTCCTCACTGGACGCAGCATCAACGCGCAAAAAGCCAACGCAGTCGGACTCGTCAGCCAGCTCGCCGCCGAAGGGGAAGTCTTGCGCATCGCTCGCGCAACCGCCGCGCAAGTTGCAAAATTCGATCGCACCACCAGCGCTGCAGCGAAACGTTTTCTAAAACCAATTCCGCACGAAGAGCTGCGCCGCGAAATTGATTTGTTCTGCGAACTTTTCACGCGCCCGGCAGTAATGGAAGGCCTGCGCAAATTCGCAGAAAGTTCCGATGCGCTGCCGTATTTGCCTTAGCTAATAACGATAGCCGTTATGAACGGTATGTGTTACTATTGCTAAGTGATTCGCAGCTTCCGCGACGCGGAGACGAAGCGTTTGTGGCTGACAGGAACATCTCGCCGCAATCCACCGCCTTCTCTTCGACGGGCAGCACTTCGTAAACTGCAGCTGTTGGACTCGGCAACTCGCTTGGAGGATCTGTGGATGGTACCGGGTAACCGCCTCGAGTCCTTAAAGGCGGATCGGGTCGGCCAGTTTTCCATCTGGATCAACAATCAGTATCGGATTTGTTTCGTATGGAAGAACAGCGACGCGTTCGATGTCGAGATCATAGATTATCACTAGGTCTTCCGATACGAATTATGAAGGTGAGGGTCATGCGTAGATCGACCTCGATCATTCCAACTTGGCGAATTCATCCGGGAGAAATTCTCCGTGAAGAGTTCCTAAAACCGCTCGGATATTCCGCGTATGAGCTTGCCAAGCGACTTCACGTACCCGCTCCACGAGTAAACGACATTGTGCTGGAAAAGCGCGGCATCACCGCCGACACGGCCGTAAGACTCGCAAGGTTTTTTGGAACCAGTGAACAGTTTTGGATGAATCTTCAGTCAGCGTACGAAGTTCGGTCGGCGCGGCGAAAATTGTCGAGCACGCTCAAACGGATTCAGCCGCGACGTGTGACCCGGGCGGTATAAATTATGCGAACCATCGACCAAACGACCGAAGAAGTTCTTGACCTCGCAGCAAAACATTTCAAAGTGCCACGAGAATCTCTTTCTGCGTCCGACGATTTTTTCAAAAAGCTCGGCATCGATAGTTTGCAGGCGCTTGAAATGCTCACGCGTCTCGAACAACATTTCAGCATCGAGCTCCCCGACTACGAAATGCAGGGCGTCAGCGATTTCCGCACGCTCGCCACACGCATTCAATCGCGATTGTAACTGGCGCACCAAGAGATTCTCGTGCAGATACGCACCATCGCAACAATCATCCACCAAAATCCTGATATTCTAATGCCTCTGCGCGCGCACTTCGGGCGTGCTGTCAAGTAAATGCTCGATCTAACAAAATACGATTCTCTCGGCGCAGCCCTGTGCGATGCGCTCGATCGCTGGCCCGAAGAAATCTGTTTGATCGAAGCCGATCGCGAACGCGAAAAAGAGCGCCTCACTTACAAACAATTTAAACAGGCCGCGCTTCCGCTAGTTGCGGCGTTGCAAGCGCGCGGATTCAAAGCAAGCGACCGTGCCGCGATCATCATGACCAATCAATCGAAGTGGCTGATTTCCGCCTACGCAATTTTTCACGCGGGCGGAGTTCTGGTCCCACTTGATTACAAACTTTCGCCGCCCGAACAAATGGCTTTGCTCGCGCACTCACACGCAAGCGTGCTCGTCATCGAATTTCCGATCTGGCGTTTGATGATGCAAGCCGTAGGATTCGCCGAGCATCGCGTCCCAATCACACTTGTAACCGAAGCGCCGGCCGGCGCCGATCTCGGCGGAGCACTCCGATGGGAAGAATTTCGCGCTGAAACTGAGCCAACATTTGTTCCGCGCAAGCGCGATGACTGGGCGTGCATCGTATATTCTTCCGGCACCGGAGGACGCCCAAAAGGCTGCGTCCTCACACATGAAAATTATTTGGAGCAATGCGTTGCCCTAACAAAACTTTATCCATTTTGGCCCGGCGTGCGCTACCTCAGCATTCTTCCCACAAATCACGCGATCGATTTCATGGTCGGATTTTTCGGCCCGTTCACTTGCGGCGCAACCGTCGTGCATTTGCGTACACTGCGCCCGGAATATGTTCGCGAAGCTTTTCCGAAATACAAAATTACTTACATGGCGCTGGTTCCGCTCGTGCTGAAAAATCTGCAAAAAGGTTTGCAGGCAAAATTTGACGCGCTTCCAAAATCCAAACGCGCAATTTTCGACGCGCTGCTTGCGATGAATCGCGCGTTCACTCGACGCGCGCCAAAAATGTGGCTCAGCCGAAAATTATTGAGCCAGGTGCACGCCGCATTCGGTGGAGAACTCCGCACATTATTTGTTGGCGGCGCGTTCACCGAACCGGAAACGCTGCAATTTTTTTACGATCTCGGAATTCCAGTTGCAAACGGTTACGGACTCACCGAAGCCGGCACTGCCGTAACGCTGAATGATTTCCATCCATTTCGTCCGGACACAGTTGGCCGTCCTCTGCCCGGAATGGAAGTTCGGATCATAAATACCGGTGCGGATGGGATTGGCGAGGTGGCAGTTCGCAGCAAAACTGTGATGTCGCATTATCTGGACGATCCCGAATTGACCGCCGAAACAATTGTTGACGGCTGGCTACAAACCGGCGATCTTGGCCGCATCAGCGAGACCGGACATTTGCGTTTGCTCGGCCGCAAGAAAAACATGATCGTCACCGCCGAAGGGAAAAATATTTATCCCGAAGATATCGAAAATGCCTTCGAGGGTTTGCCAGTAAAAGAGTTTTGCATATTTGCCGCGAATTATATTTGGCCGGAACGAACAATGGTCGGCGAGGAATTGCTGATCGTGTTGCGTCCCGAACAAAATCGCCCGATAGATGAAGCAATTCGCGCGGAAGTTTCACTGCGCAATCAAAAGCTATTGAATTATAAACGCGTCAGCGGATTTGTAATTTGGGATGAGGATTTTCCGCGCACAGCTTCCATGAAAGTGAAACGCATCGAACTGGCGCAACAAATTCGCACCACGCTCGATCGCGCAAGCGCGCTGATTAAGTTATGAAAGTTCGGCTATGAAAAAAGAAATGCTCGCCATCGTGAATCGAGCCGCAGGCGGAGGCCGCGCCGGAAAACTTGCCGCTGCCGCGCTCGATAAGTTGCGTGCGTCCGGAATCAAAGTGGACGCGGTGAACACTTCCGGCCCCGGCGATGCTTCACATCTGGCGCGCGATGCGTATGCGAAGGGATACCGAAATTTTATTTCTGTCGGCGGCGACGGTACTGGCTACGAAATCGTAAATGGGATTTTCCCCGAAGCTTTGCAGCACAGCGATCGAGTGGCGCTGGGATTTCTGCCGCTCGGAACGGGTAATTCTTTCTTGCGGGATTTCAGCAAAAACGGTTTGCAGCACGCAACCGAAGCGCTTCTCGCGGGAAAACGCAGGCGCTGCGATGTTTTGAAGCTCACGCATGCCGCGGGCGTTTTGTATTACATAAATTTGTTAAGCGTTGGATTCACCGCGGACGTCACCGCACTTGCCAATCGCCGCTTTAAATCGTTGGGCGAAGCTGGATACATTCTTGCTGTGCTCGGAAGCTTGATGCGTCTGAAGCGGCGCGCTTTTCCTTTGCGTCTGGATTCCACCGTTGAATTTGATACTGACCGCTGTCTTTTTCTTACGTTCAACAACAGCAAATATACCGGCGGAAAAATGATGATCGCGCCGAAAGCTGAATCCGATAGCGGATTGATCGAATATGTTCGCTGGGGTGCCATCGGCCGTCTGGCGCTCTTGAAAAATTTCCCCACATTATTTGATGGCACGCATTTGAATCATCCGCGTGCTTCGCGCAACAGCGCCACGCGCATCGAATTTCAATTGGAAGGTCCGATTGACGTGATGGTGGACGGCGAAGTTTTGACGATACAGCCGAAATTGCTGGAAGTTTTGCCGGGCGCGCTGGACGTTATCGCATGAAAAATGTTTGGCTCGCGATTCGCAGCGTAATCATGTACTGCATGGCTGGATTATACTTCGCAATTCTGGTTCCTTCGTTGGTCCTGATCACTTTCTTTGTTAGTCCGCACAAATTCGATGGCGTTGTGCGCTTTTTTTGCCGCAACTTAATTCGATTGGCTGGCGCGCGCGTGACCGTTCAGCGATCGCCCGGATTTGATCCGCAGCGCACCAGTTTTTTCATCGCGAATCACGTAAATTTATTTGATCCATTTCTTCTCTGCGCTTCAATTCCACAACACGTTCGCGGACTCGAGCTGGAATCGCATTTCAAAATTCCTCTCTACGGAATTCTGATGAAGCGTTTCGGAAATATTCCTGTTCCGGATGCACGCCGTCCCTCAGACCTAAAAAAATTATGGCGCGAAACCAAAGCAGCGCTCGATGCCGGCACCAGCTTGATTGTTTTTGCGGAAGGAAAACGCACACTCACTGGCCGCATGGGGCCTTTTGAAGAAGGCGCATTTAGGATGGCCGTGCACTTTGGATATCCGATTGTGCCGGTTAGCACAGTCGGCTCATTTGAATTCAACCGCAAAGATCGCTGGTGGCTGCATCCATCAAATATTGTTGTGCACATTCATGACACGATTGAAACGGCAGGAATGAAAAAAAGCGATGTCGACGCGATGATTGAACGCGTCCACGCAATTATGTCGGCGCCAGTTGACGCGTACTATGACGCGCTTGAAAAATCGGAACGAGCAACAGGAGAAGCCGCCGGGAAAACTTAGAGGCTGATGCGAATGCTTGGCAGCGTACGTCCGGCGCGCATTTCTTGCCAGGTGTAAACGATGCGATGAATCACGGTGATTGTTGAAACCACTGCGATTACCCAAAGCACCGGCGCCATGCGATCAAATAATCCACCGATAATTAAAAGCACCATGCGTTCGGGCCGCTCCATGAATCCAACTTTGCAAAGCGGGATCAAAGATTCGGCGCGCGCACGCGTGTAACTGACCATCACAGATCCGGCTGTGGCGACAGCTCCTAAAATTACATAGGGCGTTTGTCCATTTGCGGCGTAGTAGACGAGCAATCCCAAATAAAGCGCCATATCGGAATAACGATCGAGGGTGGAATCATAAAACGCGCCGAAGGCGGTGACTCGATTTTGACGGCGCGCAACTTGGCCATCGAGCATGTCCAAAAAGCCGGCGAAGAAAATTACAGTGGCGGCGATTTTGAAAAGTCCCGTCGCAAACATCGCGGCTGCCCAAAAATTTACGATCAATCCGATAAATGTAAGTACGTTCGGATTAATTCCGGTGGCCGCGAGCGCGCCCACGATTTTATCCAGCAGCCAGCGGCTGCATGTTCCGATGAGGCGGGTGATCATTATTTTTTCGTGCTCACAAATATTTTCCGCGCGCTTGCGCGATAATTCGGGCCAAAAAAGAAATCCCCGGAATCATACGCTACCGTTGCAAGCGTCTCAAGCGAGGGCCGGTGGGGTGGAGAAGTTAAAAAGTGCATTATAATGCATGTTTGGGGCGGATTTTGCCGAAAAGTGCATTATAATGCAGTTTTTGAGGGTGGAAAAAAGAGAGGAAAAGCTCTCAACGCAGAGACGCAGAGGCGCTGAGAAAAGATCGAGATAAGAGATAGAGAAGACCAGCGGAGATGGGGTACGCCCGGGCTTACTTGCGTGGGTGCCGCAGGCTCCCCGGTTCGCGGCACCGGGACGCACAACCCGCGGAAGCCTGTGCTACTTAAGTCCTTTATTTGCATAACGATCACCCACAGATCGCCGTAAGCCCTTTGTTTGCATATACATCGCAAAATAGGGTGGGGTGGGGGGTGGCACAAATTTTGAAATGCGGATTATTTTCTTGGGGGGAACCGCTGGGATTTCAATGAGATAGCGGCGGGATGCGCAAATTCGCTGACGGAACATGTAGTTGCACGATACGCATTGCGCGCGGTCGCGTCGTCCAAATTGTGCGTAACACGCCGATTGGCTCAGGGACGGAATTTAGTTAGACTAACCACCTTTCGTCCGGAGGGATTGCGGAATATGACTCCTGAAACTGACGCGCGGACTGCGCTGCTTCGTCACACGGTTGCGACGGTTGCTTATCGCGGAGCAAAAGTCTTGCGCGGCGCGCCCGCGGAATTTGCGGAATTCAAACTGAATCCGACGACTCGAACGCCCGCCGAAATTTTGGCGCACATGGGCGATCTTTATGATTGGGCGCTGGCGATGGCGCAAGGACGGAATGATTGGCACGACTCTGCGCCTTTGGTGTGGCAGGAAGAAACGGAGCGATTCTTCCGCACGCTCGCGGCATTTGATGGTTACCTCGCGTCGAACCTGCCGCTTGGCACGCCGGCTGAAAATCTTTTTCAGGGGCCGATTGCGGATTCGCTTACGCACGTTGGACAACTCGCAATGCTCCGCCGAATTTCTGGCAGCGCAATTCGCGGTGAAAATTACGCGAAGGCTAAGATTGTGGTTGGGCAGGTGGGGCCGAATCAGACTACGCCGCGGGTGGAGTTCGGCTAGCCAATTCTTGAACGCTCAGTCGAAGCTATTGCGAGTAAGAGAGTCTGAAACTGCAGGAGTCAATTGAAGCTGATGGGCTGTAGTTGACGATTTTAGCGCTCTTCCGCTGGGTCTGATCGCCGCAGAAAATCCACATACTGGAGACCTCTCGCCGCTCTGATTCTGACAAAGGCACTTGAGCAATTTGTCGCAGCTATTTGCAGGACCGCCTATTTCTGTTTCTTCTCACCTGACTCAAATCTTCTTATCTTTTCTTTCAGCGCGCCAAGCGCCTGCTTACGATATTCGTCTGGGTAATAGAACCGGAGACGCCGAAGGGCGGGCTCGTATTCCCACAAATCGTTGCCCGCGCGCGCGTCCGCCAACAACGATGCCATGTGTTCCTTGGCGTCAACGTCAGCCCAATCCCGCTTCACTTCCTCGATGAGAATGGGGGCTTCGATGGGAGAGTTGACGACGAGGCCCGCAGTAGGCTGGTAACGAACTGGAAGCAGGTTGCGATTAACAATCTGGCCGATGAGCGCATAGCAGACATCGCCCACCCTGACCGTGTACTTTCCGTCAAACGTCTTTTCGAGTCTGGCACTCTCTTCTCGGGGAGCCAGTGCCTTTGAGTCGTACTCGTCACTGAAATATCTGAACATGAAGAAATCTCCACCGACTGTTAGCTTGGTAGGCCGCGCGTCAGCAAGGTGCTTGATGAGCAGCGGAAGGGAGCTAACACCGCGACGAACCAGTTCTGTCATCTGTGGAAAGTTTTGGGGAGCCACAGAACCAATCACGCCACCACCAAACTCGGAAGGCGAATTGTCACCTATGAATGTGCGAACCAAAGCCGTGCTGTGAAGACCCGGAGCTTCGGCGTCGATATCGACAAGGTCGTCGATGAGATTTGCAACCGACACATTTCTGGGTTCAAGTGTCGAATGTGAGACGAGCGCACTGTGAACGGCGGGACTAAAGAAGCAAAGAAAGGAAAAGCAGAGCAAATATGCCTGGTTTTTAATTCCTCTGAACAATTCGGTGCGCTTCATATTGCCGATTCTACACCGAACTCGCACTCAACGCCCCGTCAGTCGAATCGCAAGAACACATCTCAGTGGCTACCCCACCTACAGAAAGCTGTCGACATGATCTTCGAACCGACGAAAACGGAGAAATGGTGGGCCTGGGAAGACTTGAACTTCCGACCTTCCCGATTTACTTCATCGGGACGCTCTAGCCAACTGTTCGATCCATTTGTGGCTCTTCATTTTTTTGATTTGCAACTCGCGGCGCATCGCCTCCGAGCGCGTGGCAAATTCTTCCGAGTGTACCAACTCCCATGGCCCGCGATTCCTAATCGATGCCGTCCGGTTGTTATTATGTTCATAAACGCGCTTCGTTAGGTTTTCGGTATGGCCAACGTAGAAGCGGCCCGTTGCGATGCTGCGAATGACATAGGCGTGAAAAATCATTGGGAAAATGGTGGGCCTGGGAAGACTTGAACTTCCGACCTCGCCCTTATCAGGGGCGCGCTCTAGCCACCTGAGCTACAGGCCCAACGAATCAAGGAATACAGCGAACGAGATTTTACCATCTCCCGAGGGAAAGTGCCTAACTGCTGGAGTGTTATCTTCCGATGTGTGTTCGTTCGGGAATAAGCGTCACCGCGAGCGGGACTCTTTCCACTTTATCGGAGGCAATTCTGCATTCGCGGTTTTTTTCAGGAAATTTCTAGCGAGGTCGGCTGCGCGTTCTTTTCCCGATTCGATATCGTCTACGGCTTCGGAGGGGGCAATCCAGCTTTTGGTGTTCACGTTGTAGACGGACGTTTGCACGCCCTGCGCGTTGTGCTCTGAGAAGAGGCGCAGGT
>DATBYL010000203.1:0-6961 GCA_036513735.1 Candidatus Acidiferrales bacterium | reverse complement strand
GCGGTGCGGCCGGTGTAGAGAACGTCGTCCACGAGAATTAAATCTTTATCGTCCACGGAAAAATTAATGTCGCTGGATTGAATCACCGGATGCGCGGCAACTTTGCTCAGGTCGTCGCGATAGAGCGTGATATCCAGCGTGCCAACGGGAACTTCCACGCGATCAATTTCGCGCATGGCCTTCGCGATACGATTCGCAAGAGGGACTCCGCGGCGGCGCACTCCGATCAGCGCCAGGTTCGCCGTGCCGCCGCTGCGCTCCACAATTTCGTGGGCCACGCGCTGAAGCGTCCGGTCAATTTCAGTGGCGGACATGAGTTGCGATTTTTCAACTACGCGCATTGGTGGAGAATTCTAGCATAGACGCGGGAGGAGCCGCAGCTACGGGTAGGATTGCGCCGAATTTGCCCGTTAGGATGCGCTTGCGGTGAATTCGCGTGCTAAAATCCGGCGCGAGAAGAATGCTATGGATTATTTGCGAGGAGTGAACGGAATGAATGTCCGGCGAAGAATGTTTTCCATTTTGGCGATGGCACTGACGAGCGCCGTGCCGTGTGTTGCGCAAACGAAGTCTGCCGCTGCTCCACTTGCCAAAGCTCCCGCACACGCGACGAAGGCAGCTGCTGCAAACGCGCGTCCAAAGCTGGTTGTGATTCTTGTTGTGGATCAAATGCGCGCGGACTACGTGGAACATTTTCGGCAGCAATGGACGGGCGGGCTGGCGCGTCTGGTGAATGAAGGCGCGTGGTTTCGGCAGGCAGCGTATCCGTATCAGACGACGGTGACGTGCGTGGGCCACACGACAATTTCCACCGGCGCGTTTCCTGTGACGAGCGGAGTGGTGGCGAATACCTGGTACGAGCGCGACGAAGAAGGCGGCGCGAAAAATGTGGCGTGCACGGCGGATTCGCACGTGAAGGATATTGGCATTGGCGGAGAAACTTCCGGCGGCGATTCGCCGGCGCGGCTTCGCGTGGACACTTTTTCCGACGCGCTACGCGAGCAATCCGGCGGAGGCACGCGCGTGGTGGCGTTTTCACTGAAGGCGCGCGCGGCAATTACCCTTGCAGGCCATCGCGCGGATGCGGTTGCATGGCATGACGCGCGGACAGGCGCATGGGCGACGTCGTCATTTTACGGTGCGTCGGCGCCGGATTTTCTTACGCAATATGTGACCGCGCATCCGGTTTCCGCGGACTACGGAAAAACTTGGACGCTGCTTCTGCCTGAGTCGGCCTATCTTTACAGCGATCCGAACATAGATCCGATGGATGGGCGCCGCGCGCCGAACGGATGGACGACTTCTTTTCCGCATCCGTTGCGCGGATTGCCGACGGACACCGCGCCGGGTCCCGCATTTTATACGCAGTGGGATGCAAGTCCATATTCGGATGCATATATGGCGCGCATGGCTAGCGCGGCGGTGGATTCACTGAAACTGGGTCAAGGTGCGTCCACAGATTTCCTTGCGGTAAGTTTTTCTGCGCTGGATGAAATTGGGCATGGGACTGGTCCGCACAGCCGCGAAGTGCAGGATATTCTGGCGAACTTGGATCGCGATCTTGGCGAACTTTTTGCGCATCTGGATGCGAAGGTTGGCCGCGGAAATTATGTGGTGGCGTTCAGCGCGGATCACGGCGTGGCGCCGATTCCCGATCAGGCAGTACGCGATGGCCTGGGCGGCGGAAGAGTTTCGACGGCGGCGATTCGACGCGCGATTAATCAACTGACGGGCGAATCAATTGGCGACGCGAATGCCGTTGGCGCATTCACTGACGAAGATCTTTCGTTCACCGCCGCCGCTTACGAGAAGCTTCGCAAGAAGCCGGAGGCGTTGGATGCGATTGTGCGCGCGATAGAAGCGACGCCGGGCGTGGCGCGAGTTTTCCGTCCACAAGAGTTGTATCCGCTGCCGCAAACGCCGGATCCGATTTTACGCGCGGCGTCACTCAGTTATGTGGCGGGGCGTAGCGGGGATTTAATTGTTGCGTTGAAACCGTATTGGATTTTCGGCGAAGCGGGTGGCGGAGGAACTACGCACGGCAGCGCGAATTCTTACGACCAGCGCGTGCCGCTGCTCTTTTATGGCTTCGGGATTCATCCGGGAATATTTTTGACGACCGCTTCGTCTGCGGATATCGCGCCAACGCTTGCGTATCTTTGCGGAATTACTTTGGCGCGTGTTGACGGACATTTGCTGACGGATGCGGTTGCGGCGAATTCGCAAACGACTGCGCCGGCGCGCGCGCCAAGTCCACACTAAATTTTTCGATAATCTTTTCGCCTAATTTTTCGGCGTCGAGTTTTCCACAGCGTTTGGGAACTTTGCATGCGCTCGCGTGTTAAACTGCGTGTGGATGAAAACACCGGGTTCTGTTGACCTGAGCGTTCAAATCGGCGCGTTGCGCCTTGCTAATCCAGTTCTAGCTGCCAGCGGCACCTTCGGATACGGAATTGAATTTGCCCACCTTGTAAATCTCAATCGTCTTGGCGGAATTGTTGTGAAGGGGCTTTCGCTTGACCCGCTGGAAGGCGCGCCCGCGCCGCGAATTGTTGAAACCGCCGGCGGAATGATCAATGCAATTGGTTTGCAAAATATTGGCGTGCGCGCTTTCGTGCGCGACAAAATGCCCGAGCTGCGAACATTCACTACTGCGATTGTTGTAAATGTTTTCGGCCACACAATCGGCGAATACACCGAAGTGATTCGCATTCTGGACGACGCCGAAGGAATCGCGGCTTACGAGCTGAACATCTCCTGTCCAAACACCGACGCTGGCGGCGCTTACTTCGGGACCGATCCTGACCTTACGGCTCAGGTCGTGTCGGCTGCCCGGCAAATTACGAAGCGCCCCCTGTGGGCCAAACTTTCCCCGAATGTGACGGACATTCAGGTTATCGCCCGGGCGGCGGAATCGGCCGGCGCGGATGCTTTGACGGTAGCCAATACCTACCCGGCCATGTCGGTGGACTTCCGGACTGGGCGGTCCCGGCTGGGAAGGGCGTCAGGGGGGCTATCGGGCCCGGGGATAAAGCCAATTACCATGCGTCTGGTTTATGAGGCGGTGGGGGCGGTCGAGCGACCCATTTTGGCCTTGGGCGGCATCGAAAGTGGGGAGGACGTCATGGAATACCTCTCGGTGGGGGCGACCGCGGTGCAAGTCGGAACTGCTCACTTTGCCGACCCGAGGGCATCTTGCGAGATCGTGGGCGACCTCGAAAAGCTGTGCAAATCTGTTAACCTGCTTAATATCAATGAGATGCGCGGGAAGTTTAGGTCCGAAAGTACTTGTACGAATGAGAGGGGCGTACTATAGTAAGTCCTCCGACTGTTGCTAAAATAACACACTATGAGACGACAACTCATCGTACTGACCGGATTACTGCCGTGCCTCCTGCTATTCATGGCGCTGACGCCATCCTTGGAAGCGCCTCTGGTAGCCAAACCGACGCAGACCGTTCGTCCTCTTAAGGTGTGGTTTGGGGACGCAAGCTGGTACGGACCGACTTTTGAGGGTCGGACGACTGCTAGCGGAGAGCTTTACGATATGACGGCGTCTACAGCCGCACACACAAATCTGCCGTTTGGGTCGATGGTGCGGCTCATCAATACTCGGACTGGGAAGAGCGCGGTGGTTCGTATTAATGACCGCGGCCCGTTTGTGAAAGGTCGGGAGATGGACGTTTCCTATCAGGTGGCCGAGCGGTTGGGAATCATCAATCGCGGAGTGGGCCGGCTTCGCATGGAACTGCTACAATTGCCTCACGGAGCTCAACTACCACAGTGATCCACCCAGCCTCGCGGCGGCTAATTGTCGCCCTGGACTTTGAAACGCTCGACGAGGCTTATGTATTTGCTGAAAAATTAGTTGGGCTGGTGGGTCTGTTCAAAATTGGCAAACAACTTTTTACGGCCGCCGGCCCAGAGTCAGTTCGGAAGATTGGTTCGCTGGGCACCGGAATTTTCCTCGATTTGAAGTATCACGACATTCCAAACACTGTGAACGGCGCGTTGCGCGCGGCGGCTGCGCATCCGGGAATTAAGCTGGTGAATATTCACACGCTGGGCGGATTTGAAATGATGCAGCAAGGGGCGCGGACGATTGCCGCGATTCCGAATCCACCGAAACTTTTGGGCGTGACGATTTTGACGAGCATGGATCGGAAGCAGATGAGTGGTGTGGGAATTTCCGGCACGCCTTCCGCTCGCGTGATGGCGCTGGCAAAATTGGCGAAGAAAGCTGGACTAGATGGATTAGTGGCGTCGGCGCATGAAGTGAAAGCTCTGCGGCGCGCGATGGGCAAAGATTTTATTCTGGCGCTTGGCGGAATTCGTCCGGATACGAAAGTTGTGGGCGGAAAGAATGCGTCCAAGCGGAAGCAGGATGATCAATCGCGAATTGCAACTCCGGGAGGGGCGATTCGCGCGGGAGCGACGTATCTAGTGGTTGGACGGCCGATTAATGCGGCGCCGGATCCTGTTGCGGCTGCGAACGCGATTTTGGATGAAATTTCTGAGGCTGAAGCGGGGAAGTAAGCTTCGGGCAAATAATATTTCTCAACGCAATTTTCAGTTCACCGTTTGACGCTTCTCTCCCCGTTCGTTAGCATTCGTCATCGGTTTGATTGCTATGCCAATCCCCAAACCACTTTCTGCGCCGCCCGCTAATGCTGATGTGAAGCATGTCATTGTCGGAACTGCCGGGCATATTGATCACGGTAAATCCGCGTTGGTGCAGGCGTTGACGGGAACGAACCCGGATCGATTGGAAGAAGAACGGCGGCGCGGAATCACGATTGATCTTGGATTTGCGTTTCTTGATTTGGGAAATATTCGATTCGGATTTGTGGATGTGCCGGGCCACGAAAAATTTGTACGCAATATGTTGGCAGGCGCGGGCGGAATTGATTTGGTGTTGCTGGTGATTGCTGCGGACGAAGGCGTGAAGCCGCAGACGCGGGAACATTTTGATATTTGCAGGCTGCTGGAAATTCCTCGCGGAATTATCATGCTGACGAAATCGGATTTGGTTTCTGCGGAAGCGCTGGATTCGACGCGGTTGGACGTTGAAGAGTTCGTGCGCGGATCATTTCTCGAAGGCGCGCCGATTGTTGCGGTGAGCGCGAAGACCGGCGCGGGGCTTGATGAACTTCGATTGGCGCTTTTGAATGTTGCGGCACAAGTGCCGCCACGCAATGTGCGAAATTATTTTCGTTTGCCGATTGATCGTGCGTTTGCAATGAAAGGATTCGGCACGGTTGTGACTGGAACGCTGATTTCAGGCGGCGTAAGCGTGGAAGATGAAGTGGAATTGCAGCCGGACGGGAGAAAGGTGCGCGTGCGGGGACTGCATTCCGGTGGATATGCGGTGCAGCGAGCGACGGCGGGGCAACGGACGGCGGTGAATTTGGCGGGCGTCGATTTGGATGATGTCGAGCGCGGGATGGTGCTGACTGCTCCGGGACACTTCGGAGCGACGAAGCACATGGATGCCAGGGTCACGCTGTTGGACTCCGCGCCACCATTGAAGAATCGGGCGCGCGTACATTTTCATCAGGGAACGGCCTCGGCTGTGGCGCAGGTGATTTTGATGGAAGATTTGGAGCTTGCACCGGGTGATTCAGCGCTGGCGCATTTTGTATTTCCGAATGAAATATTTCTATTGCCGGGGGATCGATTTATTCTGCGGCGATTTTCTCCTGTTGTAACGATTGGCGGAGGCACGGTGCTGCAGACGGGGCGCCGCAAGAAGATTCGCGACGCGCAAGTCGAGCGTTTATCGAAGACGATTGCGTCGGGAGACAGGCAGGAGATCCTGCTGGCGATTCTTGGGTCGGCACCGAATGGGCTTTCGCTCCATGACGTGATTTCACGCACGGCTTGGCCTGAGGATGAAGCGCTTGCGATCGCGGAAACGCTGGATGGAAAAAGACTGGTTCGTATTCTAAGTAAGTCGCCCGTATTTATAGTTTTGGGCGCGGTTGTGGATGCCTACGCGACGCGGCTGTCGGAGCTACTCGCCAAACTTCACGCCGAAAAACCGCTGGCGGAAGGAATTTCCTGGAGCGAGTTGCGTCTCCGCATGGGCAGGGACGGCGGGACGGAAATATTCCCCGCAGCGCTGGCCCAACTTACGCTGGCTGGAAGCGTAGTGATATGGCACGACGTGGCGAGACTCGCCGGTCACAGCGTGCAACTCAGCGCGGAAGAATCGCGCATGCGGGAGGGAATAGAAGCAGCGTATGCGGAGTCTGGACTTGTGTCCCTTTCACCGGCGGAAGTGTTCTTGAAACTTGGGTTCGATAGGACTCGTGCGCAAAATATTTTGCAACTTCTGCTGCGCGAAGGAATCTTAGTGAAGGCGGCAGAAGGCATTGTTTTTCACGCGAGCGCGCTGGCGGATTTGCGTGGGAAGTTGGCGCAGCGCAAGCGAGAAACGAAATCGCGCTTGAGTGTTCTGGCATTCAAGGAACTAGCAGGTGTGACGCGGAAACACGCGATCCCGTTGTTGGAATATTTGGACCGAACCGGGGTGACGCGACGGGACGGCGACGAGCGTATTGTGATATAGAGCACGGTGGCCGGGCGAGAAAGGGCATTGCGCCCAGCGGGTGCTCGGCGTGTTATAATTGGGTGTAGACTCTAGCAGGTACCTGTGCAGTTGCGCGGGCCGGGAAACTTAGAAAGCAGGTGCATTATGGGAGAGTTTAGCCCACTTCATTGGCTGATAGTTTTGGCCATTGTACTTTTACTTTTCGGCGGGAAAAAGATTCCAGAGGTGATGCGCGGACTGGGTGCAGGCGTTCGCAGTTTCAAAGAGGGAATGCAAGGCGACGGGACGCCTCCGCCAACAACGCCGAGCACGCCTTCCGCGCCGTCGAACTCGGCACCCACTGAGGACAAGAAGTAGATTTCGAGTTCGGTTCGTACAAAAATTGAAATTATTGACGAGCGGCCACGA
>DATBYL010000202.1:0-9544 GCA_036513735.1 Candidatus Acidiferrales bacterium | reverse complement strand
CTCCACCGCCTCCTCCACCGCGGCCACCTGCGGCAGCGGCGGCCACAACTGGCGCGCCCAATCCGACATCGGTGCCGGCGTCAATCAAGCCGGGATAAATCGTCAGTCCCGTGCCGTCAATCACGCGCGCTTCCGGCGGAATGGAAACATTCGCGCCGACGGACTGAATCACACCTTTGGAAATTACAATTGTGCCGTTCGCAATTGGCGGCCCGGAAACGGGCACGATGCGTGCGCCTTTAATTGCGAAAAATGGCGGCTCTTCGGCGCTTACATGCCGCGTGGAATAAATCGCGAAAACAAAAATCGCGCATGCAGCTACCGCGAGCGCAGGCAGTATCCTGCGGACTCCTCGAGATTGCATTTCGGACTCCTTCACAAATTGTTTTGCTGTGTTCAGAATTCTAGCCCCGGTTTTACTTAGCCAGTTCAATTAGCTAGGTTGCTTAGCTAGCAGACGCGCGATGCTACTTTGCGGTTTCAACGGAGTCAAGCGTTCCGCGGAAGAATTTTTTCGCATTGGCTCCTACTGGCGCTAGTGGAACTTGCGCGTGCGCCGCTCAATTCGTCCGCCACGAAACCTTGTTGAGATGGGCGCGTACAACATGTACACGGAAAGAGTTATAATTGAAGCTCTCCAACAGGTGAAAAAATGAAAAGCATTTTCTTAATCGCCGCGATTGCACTGCTCTGTGCGGTTCCATCTCGTGCGCAGGACGTTGCGGCCACGGGCGCGTGGCAAGGCAATCTGAATATTTTCGGATCGAGCATGCGGCTGACTCTTCGTGTGACGCAGGACGACAAAGGCGCGCTCTACGGAACGATCAGTAGTCCGGATATGGGCATCGGCGGCATGGACGTTTCGGGCGTGAAGCTGAAAAAAACCACGCTGAAATTTGATATTCCGCAGTACAACGGCAGCTTCGAGGGGAAAATCTCCGAAGACGGGCAATCAATTATCGGCTCGTGGTACGTCGGTGAGCAGGAGCTGCCGATTACATTCAGGCGCGTTGCCGCCGCGCTGCAGCCGGTCCCGGGAGCACCGCATGGCGTTCGCGCTGTTGGGCCGGAACCCGCGGCGAATCCGAATGGCTCTGCTAATCCAGCGTCAGCGCCGACGACGGTCGCTCCAAAAATTCCTGTGGTTGAAGAAATTTGGACGGGGACATATCAAACTCCATCCGGCGCAAAATTGAAAATGCAATTGCACATTTCGCATGACGCAAGCGGTGCGGTCTCCGTGAAAATGGATAGCATCAACGAAGGCGTCAAAGGCATCGCCACCTCGAATGCTTCGATGACGGATTCCAAATTGCATTTTGAAATTCCGGCCGCGGACATTACTTACACTGGCACGCTGAACACGACGCACGATGAAATGACTGGCCCATTTTCGCGCAGCGGCGGAACTCAACCGCTGACGTTTAAGCGCTCCAGTCCAGCGTCGCCAAAATCACCGGAAACTCCGAATCCGCCGCCACATTTGTAGCGGCATCTGTATTTTGTGATTTTCGCGCACACATTTCGCGCATGGCGATTGCCGGACGCGCTGCTTGCCGCAGCTTCGTGTGCGCGCCAACGTACATTACCCCGCGCAGGCGGCCATCAATTTTTTCATTTGAGTGCGGTGATCCAGCAAGTGCAGCCGCTGCAGCAACGCATATTCTTTCCAAAGTAATTCCGCGAACCAAAGCTGAGCGACGAGTTCGTCGTTCGGCAGCTTCGTCGTGGCCACCATCAACGTGAGAACTGTGGGTGGAGCTGATCCGCTATTAGAAACTTTTGCGCCGCCGGATCTTTCTTCTTCGCGTGCCGCGGATTCCATAATCGCGATCATCTCCATATTCGCGTCATGCAGTCCGGTCATCAGCGTTGACCACGGCGCCCATTCACTCGCTCCTGATTTCAATGCTTCGTAGACTGGCGGTCCGGGCGGACGGCGTCCGGCCAGCAGATGCCGCAATTCTTCGGCGCCGCGAATTTGCGTTTGCGAAATGTGATCCACCACGTCGGCCATGTGCCATTTTCCGGGAAATGGTTTGCGGCGGATGTCCCGCTCGTTCGCCGAGGCGACAACTTTTTCAATTTCAGCGGCGGCAGCGCGCGTTCGCTCGCAAATTTCAAATGCGCTCAGCGTCTGCCCGCGCGTGTGCACGTAGTCCATCATTTTCAGCGACTCGGCGGTGAGCGGCTGGCCGTCGACGGCAACTAGGGAAGTATTATTCGCCATCAAATTTATCTCCTGGCTGATGACTTCCCTGCTTCAGACGCTAGTCCTACGCGCAATGTTACGAAATTTCATTCCTATATTGCCAACCTCCCATCCGCCAGGCCGATCACGCGAAACGGTCTATACTGATAGACGATGCTGAAACGCCGCCCTGCCAGGAAAAACGTCGCTAAACCATCCTCGTTCGATGTCCGCGCCTGGTTCGCCGAAATGGATCGGCTCGGCTCCGGGACCTTTGGCAAGAGCGCTCGTAAACAGCCAAAAACGCCGCGTCGCAAGATCTTTGACAGATAGAGTTGCTCGCGCTTAGCGATTCTGATCGGTTCGGCCGGACTGACCGTTACCATAATGATACCCCACCCCTACCCCCCTGTTATGCGCATCAATATCAAAACAAAGGGGTTAGGTCGGGCTTTTTTAGCATCAATATCAAAACAAAGGACTTAGCCCGAATGGTGAAGATCGGGGATGCAAGTCGTTTGTTTTGATACTGATGCGCGGTCGTTCTGACAGGGTGAAGCAGATCCCTCATCCCCTTAATTCGTTCGGGATGCAAAGTGCGAGATCCCTCAACCCGTACAATCCTTCGGGACGCAAAGGTCGCGGATACTGTCATTGAGTGACGCGGGCCGCAGCGAACCGCGCCCCGTCGTCCGCGCACGCTATGTGCGCGAAAGAGCTGATCGTCCAAGTCTGCGGCTCAGCGTAGCGCGAGTGGTGAGTTTATGTCAATAGAACTATGGTACTTAGTACTAAATGTTTGACGGGAAAGCCGGGGAAAAGTATTCGCATAGCAAAATTAACACCATGATGTCGGTAAAGATTTGCGGCAATACCCCCTAGACCTGACGACGCGATCGGAATAAAATGGGTAAACATGTTCGAAATGGATTACATCTACCGAGATCAGAACCCCTATGACGCTACTATGGCGCGGTCGTTCGGGTGTACGCCAAGTTTTTCGACTAGACTCCTCTCGGAGTACGCCGTTCTGCAGGATAGGTTGATTCGAGCCCAGGCTGAATTGGCCCAGCAGATGCTCGCCGTGCCGTTGCTAGACCCAACTTATTTGGTTGACGCCGAATTTGAGGGGAATGCTTGGTTTCAAAACATCGTCGGCGATATGAGTTCATGGTCTTCCGTTGTCGCTGTAACTCCGGCAACTATCAAGACGTGGCGACAATGGTGGTGTAATGGCAGAGTCCGCGCTGTTCGTTTGGGAAAGAAGATCAGCGCTCTAAGGAATTACTTACGGGTATTGAGCCAAACTCTCCGTTCGCTTTTTACCTCGCTTGCCCATTCCAGCTTTTTGCACCAACTCGTTTGTCGGCAAAGAGCATGGTGTTTATTACACGGATCGCATCCACCGAGAAAGCATGCAGAAGCAGATAGACCTGCATTCGCGGAAACTCGGGAAGGTATGCCGTGCATCGGTCTTCTGATCTTTTAGTTAGTCCATCTCGCTAGAAATATTAATACCCTCCCGAATTGAAGAATTCGAGGAGACATATATATGTGCAGTCAAGCTGGTGAAGTAATCCCGCCATTGTCGTTGGTGCTCGGAAGTTCTCGCCCACTTCTGGTTCATCACGTTGCCCAAAGGCTTCGCATTTCACGTCGGATGGTGCGTCATCTGGCCGAAACCGGGAAGCTACGCGGATTCAAACCCGGGAGGAAAATCTGGTATTTCTCCGCCCTTGATGTCGACCACCTGCGCGCCCGGAGAGAAGCTCGATATGATTGAAGGCCCTCGACTCTGGTGGCGAAGCGGACAAGACGGTAAGCTCCCATTTTTCTATCGCAAGAAGATCCGTGCGAACGGTGAAAGTGACGAGATTAGCCTTGGCCCCTGTGTTGTGTATCTTTTTAAATGGGTGGTGATGCTCATAATCGTGGGCGCACTGATGCTGCGGGGCGGAGATTCTTCGGCGTTATTGCGGTTCGTTGTGAAGCTGTGGCCGTAGTTCTCGACCGCGACAAAATATCCAGCGTTTATCCGGAGCCAGAAGGCTGCTAGTTGAGTGTACATAGAATGATATCTTCAATTTCAACTCAGATTCACGACGCCGGAGAAGCGCTGATTAATTTGGCGCGCACCCCGGGCCACAATATTGGATCTGCTCTGAACGCAGAGCTTAATCGCTTCTTGGGTTGGCCGCTCCGCGCAGATTCCGGAGTCGCGAAGAATCATGAGGGTCTCGGAACGGGTTATTTCTCGACGATTATTCACGTCAAAGCCGAAAACACTTCGCCGCCGCAAGCCGCTGAAGTTTCTGCCGATGCTCTGGCATGCGTCATTGACGTTTCTGACAGCATGAACTTGGAAGAATTCCGCGCTGCTTACTTGAGGGTTGCCCATGCAAAAAGTTTGAAAAAGAGCCAGGCTTCGCAAATAAAGGACGGCCCCCACAGAACCGGCACGCTCGGAATCATCTTTGCCGTGCGGACAGATTTGCCACTAGAAAAACTCGCGGAGGAACTTGATCGCTTGAATCGGATTACGCCAAGCACTCAATGGCCGGACATGATGATTTCCTTGTCGACGGGCACAATTAACTATGCGGCCCAGTTTCCCGGCGAAAAACTTGGAGGAGATTTCTTTCTTCCGACGGCCGAAAACGCGCCGCTGTTCACGTTACCGATGTATATCGTCACAGTTGTAAAACCCGCGGGTGCATATTCGTTCAACAAGATGTGTGCATTCGTGATCGCGCATCTTGCATTATTTTCCCCGGGTGCCAGCCTGCCCAACTTTGTGCACGTGCTCGAGGGTACTCCGAAGGAGGTCATGACTTTCTCTGGTTACCAGTTCAACTTGAGCGGTCAGTTACTCCCAGTGCCGGTTCAGTTTTACAAGGATCGTTACATTCCGCCTAGACCCGTGCGCGTTGAAGATGGCCAAGGGAATTGCCTGGCCGCGCTGCAGTTCCTCCCCTGGCAGGACGGCGGTGTCGTAATGTCTACAGGCAAGTTGCCACTCGAGGGATTGTTGGTGTTCTTGGGTAAAAAAGCCATAGCGCGCGGTGGAATTGTGCGACGCGGCGACAGACAAATTTCGTATGGAATGCAGATCACGGCAGCAGACTTCGGACAAATGCTAACTCGCATTCAGCAACAGTCAAACATGGTTGTTCGGGCGGATCCGACGGAGCTTGTCGTCCAAAAGCTCGCCAATGAGGGATCGACTTCGCCCGTCATGGCGCGTTTGTTTATGGGGATTCTAGCGTTGCGTGACACCGTATTTCCCGACACTCCCGAACGGTGGGATTTTGACAAGGCCTACGAAGCTACTTTCATGACGCTTTTGAATACTCGAACAACTGCAGATCAAATCAGGAAGTTATTTTCCGAACACGCTGAAAAGGTCGCGCGCGGCGATATTGCTCGAGTTCAGGGACCAACGCTTTATATCGATGAGAATATCGACAAAGAGTTGAGAAAGCAGACTGAGGACTTTCTTAATGGCGCGGTTCGCGTTATCAAACAGGGCATGCGGGATGTGACTTCAATATTGCAAGTGAACATAGGTTTTTTATTTAAAAAGTCTTCCACGTTTGCAAGCGCGTTGTCAGATCTCCAACGAACCGACGGCGATCTTGCGGAGTATTTGCGAGAAGCGCGCCAATGGTCCGAGCGGCTGGTTGAGTCCAGAAATGCAATGGAGCACGCATCGTCCACGCTTCCAAAAATTAAGTACTCGCGCACTCAGGCCGGGGTCCAGGCGGAGGAGCCCCAGATCGCGGGACAGCCGGTTTCTGAGTTCGCGCTATTCATGGTTGATCGACTGGCATGCTTTGTCGAAGAGGTTACTGCGCATTGCCTACAAATCCGTTTGCCCGACGGTTTCACTTTCACTGAGTTGCCCTTGGCCGACCGGAACCCAGAAGGGCCGATTAGGTTTCGGGTGACCCTGAGAGCGGGTGGATTACCGGCATGGTCGATTGCCTACCACGAGAGTAAGTTCGACAAGACCTGAGGCCGTACGGCGGAAGGCCGATTTAGAAAACCTGGGTACGAACCTCCTACGCCGAGGCTGCGGCGGGTGAAGTCCGGGCGAAGACAAAGCAAGACGCGGACAACCTGACCTTCGAGGTTCTCAGGTTAAAAAGGTTTATCCCTACGAAAGACACGGCGCGGAGAAATCGTAACCCGAGATTCTTCAGGTCAACGAACCTGATCGGTTCGTTTCAGAATGACGGCCAGCAGGAAAATCTCACGGAGAGATTCCTCACTCCGTTCGGAATGACGAACAAAAACGCTCGTCAATTGCGCAGGGGCTTGCCGGTTTTTAGGGTGTGGGCTATGCGTTCTTGAGTTTTGCGTTCGCCGCAGAGGCTGACGAAGGCTTCGCGCTCGAGATCCATCAGATATTGTTCGCTGACATTTTGCGGAGAGGTGAGCGCGCCACCGGCGAGAACGTGCGCGAGTTTGCGGGCGACGTGAGCGTCATATTCGGAAATATATTCGCCGCGAAGCATCATGTGAATGGCGAGTTTTGCGGCGGCGAGAAAACTTTCGCCCAGCACGCGGACCTGGGTTCGCGCGGCGCCTTCTTTTGGATTTGCGGCGGCGGGACGCCAGTGTGCGCGGGCAAGAGCGAGCGCGGATTGTTTCGCGTCGGCAACCAGACGATCGCGATTCATGGAAATGGAATCGGCGCGGCGGAGATATCCGAGTGCGCGCGCTTCTTCGGCGCTGGTGCTGACTTTTGCGAGAGCGATATTGTAAAAGCGCGGCTTGAGGGCGTTGAAAAGATCGAGATCTTCGCCGCCGGACGCGTGTTCATTGGCGCGGATTAAAGTTTCTTTGCAGCCGCCGCCCGCGGGAATTACGCCGACGCCGGTTTCGACCAGTCCGATATAGGCTTCGGCGGCGGCGTGAATTTTTGCGGCGTGCAAATTAATTTCGCAGCCTCCACCGATGGCGAGCGAGTGCGGCGCAACGACGACTGGACGCGGCGCATATTTTATGGCGAGCATGGCGCCTTGAAATTGGCGCACGGCGAGATCGATCTCATCCCATTCCTGTTCCTGAGCGGCCACCAGAACGAGCATGAGATTCGCGCCGGCGGAAAAATGCGCGCCCTGATTGGCGATGACCATCGCGTCGAAATCGGAATGCAGTCGGCGGACGCCGGCGTGAATCATGGCGATGATATCCGCGCCGAGCGAATTCATTTTGGTGTGGAATTCGCAGCAGAGGACGCCATCGCCCAGATCAATTAATGACGCGCCGGGATTTTTTTCGACGACGGCGCCGGATTCTTTCAGCGAAGAAAGAATCAGAATGCCCGGAGGATTTTCGACGGGCTTAAATGGTTCGGCGGGCGCGGCGGCGTTCATATCGAAGCAGAGAATTTTTCCGCTGACATTGAGGTAGAAAGATTTTTCGCCGGAGGCGAGAAGTTTTGTGACCAGCGGCGGCAACGATTCGCCTTCTTTTTCGAGTTGGCGCGCCATTGCTTCGACGCCGAGCGCGTCCCAAATTTCAAACGGGCCAAGTTCCCAGGCGAATCCCCAGCGCATGGCGCGGTCGATATCGGCGGGCGAGTCGGCAATTTCCGGAACGCGGCGCGCGGCGTAAAGGCACGTCCGAGAAAGCGATGCCCAAAGAAATTTAGAGGCTTTGTCGGCAGGCTGGCCCGTGAGAATTGGACCGACGAGAGCGCGCAGGCGATCGCGCGTATCGTCAATCAGGCGGCCCATGTCGATGGATGCGAATCGCGCTTTTTGTTTGGCGCGATATTCCATGGTTTGCGGATCGAGCGTGAGGATTTCTGATTCGGCGCCTTTTTTTATGCGCTTATAAAATCCCTGGCCGGATTTTTCGCCGAGCCATCCGCGGCGAACCATTTCCCGAACGAGCGCGGGAACTTTGTAAATTTCGCGCGATTCGTCATTGACCGCATTTTCGTAAATATTTTCGACGACGTGGGAAAGAACGTCGAGACCGACAATATCGGCGGTGCGAAATGTGGCGGACTTCGGATAACCAATCGCCGGACCGGTGCAGGCGTCCACTTCTTCGATGGTCATGTTCATTTCGGACATGAGACGGACAACATTGAGCATTGAAAAAGTGCCGATGCGATTGGCGATGAAATTCGGAGTGTCCTTGGCGATGACGACGCCTTTGCCGAGCTGGCGATCGCAGAAATCGGAAAGCGCGTCAACAACTTCGGGAAGCGTATCGGGACCGGGAATTATTTCGACGAGCTTCATGTAACGCGGAGGATTAAAAAAATGCGTGCCGGCCCAGTGGCGGCGGAAATCCAGGCTGCGCGTTTTGCCGATCTCGCTGATGCAAAGGCCGGAAGTATTTGTGGTGACGAATGTGTCGGGACGGCGATGGGCTTCGACGCGTTCGAGAAGCGCGCGCTTGATTTCGAGATTTTCGGCGACAACTTCGAGGATCCAATCGGCTTGCGCGCACCAATCGAGATTATCTTCAAAATTTCCGATTTGAATTAAGCGCGCGGAATCGGCCGAGAAAAATGCGGCGGGACGGGATTTGAGAGCGGCGTCAAGTCCAGCGCGCGCGAAGCGATTGCGAACTTCGGGAGATTGCAGAGTGAGGCCGCGCGATTTTTCGGCGGCGGATAATTCCGGCGGAACGATATCGAGAAGAAAAACCGGGACGCCTGCGTTTGCGAAGTGCGCGGCGATTCGAGCGCCCATTGTTCCGGCGCCGAGAACTGCTACGCGTTCGATTCGCTTATACATAATGATGCGCTTGCAGGTTACAGAACGGGGAAACGCAGGTCAACTTATGCAGAAGGGCCGCGTTATGAAGAAGGGCCGCGTTGTCAGGAAGGGCCACACCGACGCGATGTGCTATTCTCGCGCCGGGAAGATTTTTGGAAATGGCGGAAAGCAAATTATTTCGGTGGGTGAAAGGCGGCGTTGGACTGCTGCGGGATTTCGCGTATCCCGGAGGAGAAGCTGGGCCGAAACGTCCGCGCGTGGGACTGGCGCTATCGGGCGGATTCGCGCGAGGAATTGCGCACATCGGCGTGCTGAAAGTTTTGAAGGAACATCACATTCCGGTGGACTGCATCGCAGGCACTAGCGTCGGCGCGTTGATTGGCGCGGCGTACGCGGCGGGGACTCCGCTAGACGAAATGGAAAAGCAGGCGGCGCTGACGGTGTTCACGGATTTCGGGCGATGGAAACTTTCGCGATTGGGATTGGCATCAAATCAAAAGTTGGACGAATTCCTGGCGCGATTTACAAAGTGCACGCGATTTGAAGATTTAAGAATTCCGATGGCGGTTGCGGCGACGGAATTGGGCTCGGGAAAAACAAAATATTTCAC
>DATBYL010000201.1:0-5918 GCA_036513735.1 Candidatus Acidiferrales bacterium | reverse complement strand
GCGCGCCGCGTAAAGGCGCGCAGAAGATTATGGCGAGCCGGAGCGCAGTGTCAAGGCGATGGCGCGCAGGCGCGACATGTTTTGCTTGAAGTAGGCGGCGCAACTGGAGTTAATATAGTCCGCGTTCCGAACGATTACGGTTGACTTAAATCAAGGTCAGCGACGGAGAGCCCCTATGAATTTCAAACGCACGGCTCCGATGATTGTGATGTGCATGCTGGCGATCACTTGCGGAATTTCCATGACACGGGCCAGCGCCGGCACGGCGATCGCCGCGCCCGCTGGAAATATAACCTGGGTGAAATTTACCGATCCTCTCGAGCAAGCGTTCACCCTGGAAGTTCCGCAGGGTTGGGCGGTGAAGGGCGGAATGTTTCGGTTGGGATATTCCGATCATCGCGAAATGGTGGACATGACTTCGCCGGACGGAAAAATAAATATTCGCATCGGCGATCTTTCCATTCCACCTTATTTTCTGCCGAATCAATCTCATCGCGAGGGCGAAATTTACGATTTGGGCGCGCAGGCTCAGGGACGCGTCGCTAGGTACCGCACCGGACAAGAATTTTCGGCCGCGTACGGAAAGGTTCGATTTGCGCGCGTGTGCGCGAGCGTGACTCCCAAGCAAAGCAGTCTTCCGCCAATTGCCAAGCCGATTGAGCCAGCGGGAGGAAATAATTCGCCGACCAAAACTTCCGATGGAGAAGCGACATATTCCTGTGCCGGCTCGCAGGGCGCGAGAATTGCTTATGTGTTTTCGCAGACCGCCCCGGCCGGAGGGTTGTGGCAGGTGACGAACCTGGTGAGCTACGTCGCGCCTGACGCGGACGTAGCTGCGACGCGCAGCATCATCGAGCATGCCGAAAAAACATTTGTGTTGAGTCCCGCGTGGATACAGAAACAAAAGCAGTTGGACGAGCAAGCGCTTGTGTATCAGCGCGAACGTCAGCAAGCGCGGATGCGGCAACTTTCGGAACAGGTGGCGCAATTTGAGGCGAAAATGCAGGCGATGCAGAGTCAGGTGAATCAGTTCGAGCGCGGGCAGGCGCAGCGTCAATCGCAATTTCAGGCGTTCGATAATGTGATCAACGGAGTCACTCCGACGGTTGACCCGTTCGGGAACGAGCATGATGTGAGTACCGGAGCGAAAAGTTCTTACTGGCGAAATCCGGCGACGGGCGAAACTGTGAACGCGGATAAATCGCCGGGGCCGGGATGGCAGCCGCTCACGATAAAACAATAGCGGGACACAACCTACGCGAGATTTTGGAACAGGAAGCTGCCCATGCGGTAAGCGGCGTAATAACTGTACGGGAAAAGTTCCAGCGAATAGTGCCCGCAAGGAAGCATTACAGTTTCGTGAGGAACTTTTAATTCGCGAAGCGTGGCAAACATTTCCAGCGTGAATTCCGGCCACATGGAAGGATCGTAAAGTCCGCCGATGGCGAGAAATGGCCGGCTGGAGTTGGTCATTTTGTGAAGATACGGCATCGGGCTGGCGGGCGACCAGAAATAACGCAACTCTTCGGCGCTCACTTTTGCGCGCAACCCTTCCCAAACGTGCGCGGTGGTCATTCCAGTGCGCACAACTTCTCCAAAATAAGTTGAGACGTGAAGAAACGCAGCGGCGTTCACGAGTTTGTCATGACACATCGTAATGCTGCCAACCGCGGAGCCGATGCTGGTGCCCACGAGCCCAAGTTTGTGATAACCCTGTTGCTGAAGCCACAAAAGACAGCGGCGCGTGTCCATAATTGCCTGACGCGTGGCGTGAAGCGTTAGTCCAATATTCGGGCCGACCAGATGATCGGCGCGCTCGTGACCGGGAATGGCGCGTCGATCATGATACGGCAGGCTCATGCGAAGCACGCTTATGCCGAGTTTATTCAGCCAACGGCAGAGCGCGAGTTGTCCATGCCATTTGGCATTCCAATTCGGAAGCAGCACAACCGCAGGACCGTTTTTTCTGGCGGGAAGAAAACGCGCGTGAACTAAATTATTTTCCGGCCAGGGAGATTCGACCGAACTTGTGAACGTGAGGATGCTTTCGTGCTTCAGGCCGCCGGAGTTTGGCTTGAGCCGATAATCTTTCGCGGGCGTGACGGCCAGCCATTCGTCACTGTGCGCGATGGTTTCCGGAACCCAGCGATTTAGAAACGCCCGCGGATCGGGATCGTTTGCGTCACCGCCGATGTATTCCAGTCCCCAGTCAAATGGAAGGACGCGGCGATTGTCGTCGGTCGTCCAGCGGGCGTGCTCGTAGCGGCGAATTTTTGTTTCAAGCCAGGACATTTTGGTTTAGCGAAAGAAAAATACTTGAGATTTGAATATAGGGAGCGCGGCGAGAGGTGTCAAATGGAGGCGCGCAAGAGCGTTTCATCGATGCGTCTTACAACCCCGACACGCGTTTTCGCAACAAAATTAATGTGCCCAACACTCGCCAACGCGGATAACACATGCACCGTTCAAACAGCACTTTCCTGTTATTCACCGCGCTCTTGAGCTCGCTGATTTTTCCGCAACAGGCCCCTCCGGCGAAATCGAAAGTAGTTTCGATCCTCAGCGACGATGATCTTCGCGCAATCACAGAACCACGACAACGAGCCTCCGCGGAGTTTGAGGCAGCATTTGCGAAGATTCGGCCGCCGGACATCAGCAAGCCACTCGCAGATCCGCAAGACATGATCGCAATAGTTACAGTCACTGGCGTCATAGCGTCGGGCGCTGACGGGTATCCTCTGCCGCGTGTGGAGATGCGCGTCGAAGAAATGCTGAGAGGCGCTTTTCGTGAGCGTCTTATCCACGCCAGATCGAGCTGGTCCCCTCCCGCCCCAGAGTTAAAACCGATTCCGACCAGCGATGGACTCCCTCACGGCAAGATACAGATTTATTTCAGCAGCGGGGCTCCGACGACCCTCTTTGACGAGACCGAACCAAGGTCCGGCAATCGGTATGTGTTGGGATATTCAAGGATTGACTGGGATGGTGGAATGTTTGTGAACGGCGCGGTGAACCTTGACGATCCCAAACAGGCTCAGTTATTGCCCGACGTGGAGAGGTTTTTAGCTGCTGAGGCATCAGCGAGTCTGGGCAACGTCGGGGAGTTGGTGAATGGCTTAAATGATACAGCTCGTTGGATTCGCGATTTGTCCGCGCAACGTCTGGTTCGGTCGGATGAGTGCAACGTCACGCCTTCATGCCAAGCCGCGATTGTCGACGCCGCAGGCCGCCTGATTAAAAGCACCGACCTCGGTGACCGCTGGGAGGCGTTGACTTGGCTCGAATGGATTTCCCAACCGATTGGCAGTCGCATGAGCGGACCGAACGGCCTTCCACCGATGTCAGGAGCGGCATTCCGCCAGCTCCTCGTCGCAGCCATCTCGGACAGTAATTTAGTAGTTGGTGACAAGGCCTTCGGTCAACTTGAGTTATTCGATTTTTATCACCACTCAGGACCGGGCGACTGCATTGAATACGTTCCCGCCCTGCGAAAATCGGCTCGCTGGACGGCCGAGGAAACCAAGGGCGTGATGATCGGTACCGGATACAACCTTAGCTTCGGGTTTGCCTGCAATCCTCAATAAATTCCCATTACGTTCCGCTGACCTGGGATCCGCAGAAAAGAGTGCCATTGCTCACCAAGCGCGCAGCCGTTAAGCATCGGGCAACTGCACCGCGAGCATTCGTTGAGGCGGCGCTGGCCTTGTGGCAAAGTTGAGAGGTGACTATCGCACTTGTTGCGTTTGTTTTTCTGATGGGATTGATTATTGGGAGCTTTCTGAACGTCTGCATTCTGCGGATTCCCGCGGGACTTTCGGTCGTTCGGCCCAGTTCGCGGTGCCCGAAATGCCACGCGGAAATTAAGGCGTATGACAATATTCCCGTTTTGAGCTGGCTGATTCTTGGCGGGAAATGTCGGGGATGTAAGACGACAATTTCGCCGATGTATCCGGCGATCGAGTTCCTGACCGGCGTGCTTTTTGTAGTTTGTTATTTATTGTTCGGCGAAAGTTTGGCGACGGTGAAGTGGTCCTTGCTTTCGGCGCTGCTTGTGGTGTTGACGGCGACGGACATTCGCGAGCGAATTTTGCCGGACGTGGTGAACCTGTCCGGATTTGTGATTGGAATTCTGTTCAGTTTTTTTATGGTGCCGACGGATGGCGCGTCATTGTGGCTTTCTAATTTGATGTTCGAGTTCCCTCCTCCGCGCGCGGTGCTTTCCGTAGTGGATGCGTTGATGGGCGCAGCGGTTGGCGCGGGATTGCTTTGGATTGTGGGTGAAGGATATTTCAAGCTGCGCGGAAAAGAAGGCATGGGATTGGGCGACGTGAAAATGATGGGAATGGTGGGCGCGTTTCTGGGAGTGAAGCGCACATTGTTAACAGTGTTATTCGGATCGCTGCTTGGAAGTGTGATTGGAATTGTAATTATTTCTGTCTCGCGCAAGGGACGCGATTACGAATTGCCGTTCGGCGCATTTTTGGGCCTGGGCGCGCTGCTGGTAATTTACTTTGGAACGCCGCTGTTGAACTGGTATCAATCGCTACTCTACATTCACTAACAACGATTCGGCACGGCATTTGCCGCTGAAAGATCTGAGATGCTGGCACCATTCGACAAACCGATATCGCCGCCGTTCCTGATTGCGGGAGCATTTGCATTTCTCATATTGATGTTCGGAATTATCGCCGCGGTGATCATGACCATGCGCCGCCGATACAATCCGAGCGCAGCGAAATCAGATGGAGTAGGCACAACTCCGCGCGCTGATAATCCTACGGCATTTATGGCCGCTTCGATGCAGGCCGTAATCCAAAAATTAAAGGAACAGGAAAAAGAGCTCGAGCAATTGCATCAGCGCGAGAAGGAACGCGCACAGCAGACGGAGCGATTGAGCGAAGCGGTGACCAGCAACATGCCGTCCGGTCTGCTGCTGGTGAATTCGTCGGGGCTGATTTCGAGCGCGAATCCGGCGGCTGAAGCTGCGCTGGAAATTCGTTCGCTTCCCTACCGGAAATATACCGAAGTGTTCGGACCCGAATCACGCGTGGCGCGAATGATCGAAGGATGTTTAGCGGACGGAATTACATTCCGTCGTGAAGCGGTGGAATATACGACGCCTTCGCGAGAGTTGCGCCAACTGGGCGTGACGATTTCTCCGATCACAAATAAACCGGGCGAAGTTTCCGGCGCGCTTTGCTTGCTGAGCGATTTGACGGAACTTGCCGGACTGCAAAAACAGATTCAAATGAAAGAAAGTTTGGCAGCGCTGGGCGAGCTTTCAGCTGGTATCGCGCATGAGTTCAAGAATGCGCTGGCCACAATTTCCGGGTACGCGCAAATGATCCGGAGCGAGTCCGAAAAAGGCGATGTGTGGGAAAACGCTGACCGGATTTTGCATCAGACGCGCGCGATCACGCATGTGGTCACAGAGTTTTTGAAATTTGCGCGGCCACTAAGTTTGGCGGCGGAAGATGTGCAACTCGCGTCGATGGTCGAGCGGCTCGCTACGGAAATTCGTGACGCGCATCCAGACGTGAGTGTGACCGTGGAAGGCGACTTCACGGAAATTTCCGGCGATGAAGCGCTGCTGCGTCAGGCTCTTTTGAATTTAGCGCGAAATGCGGCGGAAGCGGCGGCGGGACAAACATTTGGCGGGCGCGTGGCTCTGCACGGAAGCGTGGAACATGGGCCAAGTGGGCTATCACAACGAATTTCGATTACCGATAATGGGGCAGGGATTTCGTCGGAAAGTCTGCCGAAAATATTTGTGCCGTTTTATACGACCAAGGCCCAGGGCACGGGATTGGGCTTAGCAATTGTGCAAAAAATCGTGGTTCAGCACGGCGGCTCGGTGGAAGCGCGCAATCTTTCCGAGGGCGGAGCGGAGTTTATCGTTTGGCTACCGGCGCGGCAGG
>DATBYL010000200.1:0-5050 GCA_036513735.1 Candidatus Acidiferrales bacterium | reverse complement strand
CGCCGTTTTTCGATGTCGTATTTTGTTTGTCGAGCGCGCTGCTCGCAATTTTTTATGGCGCCGCGCTCGGAAATGTTGTCCGCGGAGTGCCGCTCGACGCACAAGGATATTTTTTCGAGCCGCTGTGGACGAATTTCCGGCTCGGGCAAGACACCGGCATTCTCGATTGGTACACGATATTAGTTGGAATCACTGCATATTTCGCGCTCGCACAGCACGGCGCGCTGTGGGTTGCGCATAAAACCGAAGGCGAAGTCAGCAAACGCGCCCGCCGCATTGTGAAAATTATCTGGTGGGTCGTTGCAAGTCTCACAGCAATCGTAACGCTGGTCACATTTCGCGTGCAGCCGCAGGTGCTCGCGAATCTCGCAAACCATCCGTGGGGATTTATTTTCCCAACGCTTGCCGTGGCTGGCCTAGTCGGAGTAATTATTTCAGTAAGCGGCGCCTTATCTCCAAAAAGAGAATCGTGCGCCTTCTTCGCTTCCTGCGCATATCTATTGGGAATGCTCACCAGCGTGGTGTTCGGACTTTATCCTTATGTATTGCCCGCGCGCGGCGGAAAAGCTCTCTCGCTCACGATCTACAACTCCGGCACGACAGATCACGGCATGAGGATCGGCATCACCTGGTGGATCGTGGGAATCATTCTCGCCGCGGGATATTTTATTTTTCTCTACCGCCGCTTCGCCGGAAAAGTCGGTGCCGGCGATGGTCACGGATATTAGCTGCCGCTAGCGGGAATAGTGAATCGCCGCTTCCATCACGGGATCCCGCCCCGCCAAAAAATCTGCCAACGAAGGTTTCACCAGAATTTTCGGCTCCAGCGCCGATGCATCGGAATTTTTCATCAGACGGAAATATTTTGTGCAGTACGTCGTTCTCAATTGTGAATTCGGCAAGGTGAGAATTCTTACTTCGCCGTAGGAATTTGGTTTTTCTCCGGCCGGTTCGCCAATCAGTACCGCGTGCAAATCATTGTCAAATTCCGTCGCCGCAAGAAGCCCTGAAGAAAATGTTGAAGGCCCAATGAGCGCGAACAGATGTCCTTGCGCGCTGAGCGCCTTTCGCGATTTCAATCCGTTCTCGAGTGGCTTGATGATCATAGAATTGCCGCCCTGATTGAATCGCAAATCCACAATCGTGCGCTGGATCGGGTGCGCATCCGCAAACGCAAAAAGTTCCTTCGAGAAATCCGCGAACGCGCGCGATGGATCCTCCATACATTTGTTGTACTGAATATAGAGCGTCTGTGAATCCGGCAGATATTCGTACCAATAAAAACTGTCCGGATGTTTCCGGTACAGAGCCACGGGAAGATTCAGTGCGTCGGATGCATTCAACGTGTCGCGCTTCACGCTCCAGTCCTCTGGAGCAATGCTAAGCGTAAACCGACTCCCGTCCGCCTTCGCGAAGGTTATTTCCACGCGGCCATCCGCGTTCGTAAGTTTCAATTCGCGCAGCAACTCTTCCACGATCATGTACCCAGGGCTTAGTTCGTGCAGCCACGTATCATTTTCATGCGCGATGTATGGTTCGACGGCCTCTTCCAGTTGCTCCGGTGTCATCGCACCAATGCGCACAACGCGCGTGCCCAGCGCATCCCTATATTCCGGCGCACTGGCGCCCACACCCAATCCATCCGAATACCAATACAGAGTTAATGGCAGACGATGAAACGCCATCGGCTGTGGTGGAAATAACACGTGCGTGTGCCCGACATGCCCGCCAGCCACCAGACGCATCAGCCGCAGAATTATTTGCGCATCGGAACTCTGCGGCACAGCTTGCTGAATCTCGGTCATCTCCTCGGCAAATTTCTCTTTCGAGTAAATCTTCGCAAAATCGAGATGATCGGCCGGAAATTCCTTTGTGAATAAACTCAAGTCCTGCTGCCAGCGTTCTTCGCGAGCGACAGCCGGCGTCTGTTGCGCGGATGCGCGCGCGTACCATCCAAAAATCATCGCTCCGCAAAGCGTTAGCGTCAGTGTGCTACCTACAATGCGGACGGTACTTCGACGGGCAATCTTCATTGATAAACGCAATTTGCCCTCGCTTTCAGTTCAAATCGGTCGCGCAAAATACATTACGAAGCTCGGCGCGCGAAAGTTCCCAAAAAAATCCCGGCTTCCACATAAATCGAAAGCCGGGCTAGAAATCTCTCTGCGCGGATCGCGCCACTTCACCAAAAAATTCAGGCCGCCGCTTCGCTCGCGCTCCCGCCCAAAAATCCAGCCAGCAATCCCAACACTCCAATCGAAACGTGAATGTAGTTGTACATCGGAATATCGAGATTGAGCATCGTGACGATATAGACCGGCGCGCCGGCAAATCCCACAATCGCTACGATTGTATACACAACGCCAAATACTTGGGCAAACGCCCGCCCGCCTTTTTGTCCGCCCGCCAATCCCGCCACCAATCCCACCAGACCGCTTACCACATGAATGCAATTGTGGATGAGGTTGAAATGCAGCCCCATCATCATTTTATCGCCTTCCACAAATCCGATGATCCCCACCACCAGCAACACAAACCCAACGACAATCGCATACGTTCTACCCATGCGTAGTCCTCCTTCTGGACAAAGTTCGAGTCAGTGTCCCAGAGACCATCGCCGTGGACTTGCCAGGATTCGGGCGCAGCATACTCACGAGAAGTACGCGCGTCAAGAAAATTGAATCTGCAACGCGGCGACGCGCAGAAAAGTGACGTCTGTTAGAATTATTCTTGGGAGTCTGAATTGCAGATACTGGTAGTGACAATCGGAAAAATAAAGCGCGTGCGTGCGCTAAAAATTCTGGGCGTCCTCGCCGCGTTCGCATTCCTTGCAGCCCCGTCCACTCTCCGCGCGCAAAAAACTTCCGCTCCTCCGCCGGCAAGTCTCACCGACGACGATTCCGCCGTATACACCGCAGTCCTTCGCGAACTCTATCAGGCCGCAAAAGGCCGCCCAATTATTCTTTCCGACCAAACCGCAATCGGCGTTCCTCCCGGAATGTTGACGAATCTTCCCGTGCAAGGCCCGCAAACCATCGCGTTTCTGAATCCGATTTCTCCCGAAGCGCGCCAAAATTTTGAAGACCTCAATCACGCGTCGCTCCATCTCCAGCCGCCCTGCAAATTTGCGCCCGAATGCACGCTCGTGGATATTGCCGACATTGCCCTTCAAGTAAAAAACGCCAAAGCCTGGCGCAAGTTTATGACCAAGCACGCCAACACTCCGGGAATAATTATTGTTTCGCGCATCGGATTCAATCGCGACCGCGATCAGGCCGTAGTTTATTCCGGAATGTCCTGCGGCCCGTTGTGCGGACAGGGCGAATTCACCTGGCTCACAAAACACGATGGAGTTTGGGGCGTGGAAAGCAGCAACGTCGTCTGGATATCCACGAAATAAAATATTAGGGTAAAATGAAGTCGGCGGGTGGGCTGGGCGATCGCTGGCGCGATGTTTGCGGCATTCTAACGAATGCCGATTACAAAGGGCGGGAGGAAAGTCCGGACACCCAGTGGAAGGCCGCAAGGCCTGAAAGCTGAAGAGCAGCGCGCCTGGTAACGCCAGGGGGCCGGTCTGGAAACGGAACGGTCACGGAAAGTGCCACAGAAAATAAACCGCCGGCGCGGAAATTTTTCGCGGCAAGTCATCTCGGTGGCAGGTCAAAGGCAAAACCTTTGTCCCGTCTCATTTGGATGGCAAGCTCGCGAATTTCGCGCAGGTAAGGGTGAAAAGGTGAGGTAAAAGCTCACCGCGTTCCGAGCAATCGGAATGGCACGGCAAACCCCGCGTGGTGCAAGGCCAAATAGGAGGGGAGGGCTTGCTCGGCCCGTCGCTCCAATTCCGCAAGGAAACGGAGTATGTTTTGCGCACGCAAGTTCGCAGAGCAATCAACCCTCGGGTAGGCTGCTTGAGTCCCGGCGCGAGCCGGGACCTAGAGGAATGATCGCTACGGCAAATTTATTTGCCGTACAAAATCCGGCTTACAGGTCCATCCGCCAATTTCTGTCCGTAACATGGACATTAATGTCTGTGTGTTTCTGTTCGCAAACAAAAATAATCCGCACATTCAAGAATCTCTCACCTACTCTCGCCCCAACATTTCCCTAACAATTGACTTGCCCGACACTCGAACTTAAGATTGCGCCAGTTTCGCATGATGATTGGCAAAACTATTTCGCACTATCGCATCCTGGAAGAACTCGGCCGCGGCGGCATGGGCGTCGTCTACAAGGCCGAGGACACGCGCCTCCACCGATTTGTCGCATTGAAATTTCTGCCGGAAGATGTTGCGCGAAATCCGCAAGCGCTGGAACGATTTCGCCGCGAAGCGCGCGCCGCGTCCGCGTTAAATCACCCCAACATATGCACGATTTATGACGTCGGCGAACAGGACGCCGCTCAATTCATCGCCATGGAATTTCTGGAAGGGCGCACGCTGCATCAAATGATTGCAGAAAAGCCTTTGCCGCCCGGCGAATTAATAGAGTTCGCCATCGAAATCGCCGACGCGCTCGACGCCGCTCATAAAAAGGGAATCATTCATCGCGACATCAAGCCCGCCAATATTTTTATTACCGATAGCGGGCGCGTGAAAATTTTGGATTTCGGTTTGGCGAAGCAGAATTCCGCGGGCGGCGCCGTAAACCTCTCCGCAATGCCCACGGCCACCGAACTGGAAGGAATCACCGGCCTCGGTACGGTCATCGGCACTATCGTTTATATGTCTCCGGAACAAGTGCGCGGCGAAGATCTTGACGCGCGCACGGATTTATTTTCCTTCGGCGTCTCGCTCTATCAAATGGCCACGGGCGTTCTGCCTTTTCGCGGCGATACTTCCGGAACAATTTCCGATGCTATTCTAAATCGCGCGCCGATTTCACCGGTAAGATTGAATCCTGACGTTTCTGCTCAGCTCGAAGAAATAATCAACAAGGCGCTCGAGAAAGATCGCAAGCTGCGTTACCAAAGCGCGTCGGGAATGTCTGCGGACTTGAAGCGTCTGCATCGTGACGTGTCTTCTGAAAATTCCACAGTAAAAATCGCGACGCA
>DATBYL010000199.1:0-5685 GCA_036513735.1 Candidatus Acidiferrales bacterium | reverse complement strand
CAACATCGATCCCCGTCACATCGCGCAAGCGATTCGAGATTTGCGGGGCGCGCGAAGATTTCGCTTTGTCCGCACAACCGTACACAGCGCGGATCTGGATCGCCGCGAAGTGCGAATCAATCCCGGGCCGTCGATGCAATTGGATAGTCCGATGATTAGCTACGACTACCTGATCGTCGCCACCGGAAGTATCACCGACTACTACGGAATTCCGGGTGCGCGCGAAAATACGCTCGATTTCAAATCACTGGAAGATGCTGTGGTTCTGCGCGAGCGCGTGCTGGATATTTGCGAGCACGCCGATCACACGCGCGATGACGAATTGCGCCGCAAACTTCTCACATTCGTGGTCGTAGGCGGCGGATACACCGGCATCGAACTGATCACCGAACTGCACGACCTGCTGTTCGGATATGTCGCGAAACGCTATCGCGGAATTCGCGCTGATGAGATTCGTCTGATCGTAGTTGAAGCCGGCGCTGATATTCTTCGTGGCATCCATCCCAAGCTTGCCCAGCACGCACGGCACCGCCTCGCGCGAAAGGGAATTGAAGTCCGCACGAATTGTCCCGCTGCGCGATGTTTTCCGGGCGGCGTTGAAATAAGGGGCGGCGAAGATATTCTCGCGGCAATTGTCGTCTGGACGGCCGGCGTTCGCGCGCATCCGTTGATCGAATCGTTGCCGGGTGTTCACGATCGCATCGGACGCGCCGTCGTAAATGAAAACTTGCAACTCGAAGCGCATCCGGAAGTATTTATCGCAGGCGATTCCGCCGCGGCGACGTCTGCATCCAATGCGCCGCGCGTCGCCCCTGTGGCAATCGACCACGGCAAAATCGCGGCGCTCAACATTGTTCATCACATGCGCAATGAGCCGCTGGAAAGTTATCGCTTCGTTTCAAAAGGAATGCTCGTTTCGTTGGGCATGAACTACGCGGTTGTAAATGTGGGCGGAATTCGCCTGAGCGGATATTTCGCGTGGCTTTTCTGGAACGTCGTGCATCTTTACAAATTGGTCGGCTTCAAAAAACAATTGCAAGTTGCGGTGGACTGGCTGCTCGGCGCCGTATTTACACGAGACGCCGCCATCGTGCGTCCTCCGCACAAGTGTCCGTATTGCGAGAATGCGCGATGAAGGCTCTGCGCGCTACCGCCCGCCATGCGGAATATTAATATCGATTTTGTGATTTTCTGCGGTCAGTTCAAAGTAAATTCGGTCGGCTGAGCCCACATCGCGCAAAATCCAACCGTCACTCGGTAAAACTTTCGCGGAACTATCATCCGCGGGCGACGTAGCGGAATTATCCTTGTGGGTGACAGTTCGCGGATCAATTTCGCGAACCTCTTGCAGCTTCGTACTTAACCGCAAGTAGCGTTTGTTCCATTGAATCAGCAGGACTTCATCTTTCTTGGAGTGCGCATCGCGCCAAATATTCCATTCCTTCGGAGATTCATCGTCGATGCGCATAAAAATCGCGCGGTATTGCACCCACGAAATCGTGTCGGCGGCGTGAATTATCGGCGTAACAAAAATCGCAATCGCGAGTACCAGCAGCGATGCGGTCGCTGCCATTCCGTGCGCGCCACTGCGGCTGTTAGTAAAGCGACGTCTGCCGTTTCTGTCCGGTGTAATCAATGTAGACCGCCTTTATTTCCGTATAAAAATCCACGGCCACTCGGCCCATTTCACGCAGGCCCACGCCCGTGCCTTTCATTCCGCCGAACGGCATTTGTGCTTCGCCGCCCACCGTTGGCGAATTCACATGCACGATTCCTGTTTCGATGCGGTCGATGAACTCAAAGATGCGTGTGGCATCGTTCGTATAAATCGAGCTGGCAAGTCCGTACTTCACCGAATTCGCAACGCGCATCGCTTCGTCAAAATCCGGCACGCGAATTACTGAGAGCACCGGGCCGAAAATTTCTTCCTGCGCGATCACGCTATCCCACGGAACATCATCGAAAACGGTGGGCGCGACGAAATGTCCGTTGTCATAGCCCTGTCCGCGCAGTTGATTGCCGCCGACTACCAATCGCGCTTCCTTTTTTCCAATTTCCAAGTAACGCAGAACGGTCTGAAGCTGATGTTCGTCCACTACCGGCCCCAGATCAATTCCGTAGGCCAGTCCGTCGCCTACCTTCAGCATGCGCGCGCGGTCCATCAACATTTGTACAAATGGATCCGCAACCGATTCTTCGACAATTACTCGGCTCGTCGCCGTGCAGCGTTGTCCGGCCGATCCAAATGCGCCAAACACAGCCGATTCCACAGCCAGCGGCAAATCCGCATCTGCCAAAACGATCAGCGGATTTTTACCGCCCATTTCGCATTGGCATTTTTTCAAAAGGCGCGCGCCGGATGCATAAAGCGCGCTGCCGACGTCATTCGATCCCGTAAAAGAAATCGCGCGCACGTCGGGATGCTTCACCATCTCGTCGCCGATTTCCGATCCCGAGCCAAGGACCATATTCAGCACGCCCGGTGGCAAGCCAGCTTCCTCAAAAATTCGCACAACGGCCGAAGCCGTCAGCGGAGTGATTTCCGCGGGCTTCAGCACCGCCGTATTTCCCGCCACCAGCGCCGGCGCCAGTTTCCACACGGGAATGGAAACCGGAAAATTCCACGGAGTGATCGCGCCCACAACTCCCAGCGGACACTTCACGGTATACGCAAAATTCCGAGGCAGTTCGCTCGGTAGAGTTTCGCCACCCAGCCGCCGCGCTTCGCCGGTCATAAATTCCAAAATGTTAATGGACTTTTGCACTTCGCCCAGCGAATCCTTCAGCGTCTTGCCTTCTTCGCGCGTCAGCAGCCGGGCTAATTCTTCTTTCTGCTGATCCATTAAAATTGTCGCCTTGCTCAGCACCCGCCCGCGTACTGGCGCAGGTGTGTCACGCCACCCAGGGAACGCCGCCGCTGCTGCTGCAATTGCCATTCGCATTTCATCGCGCGTCGACTTCGGCGTCCGCGCAACCACCTCATCGACGTTCGCCGGATTCCTCCGCTCGATGATTTCATTCGAGCTTGATTCCACCCACTTTCCATCAATAAAATTTCGTGCAATGGTGGAACCACTCGCCGCCATAGCCATCTATTTCTCCTTGTCGTGCACTGAGTTCGCGCTCCATGTTCACCTGTTATCGCTGATTCGGTCAAGGGTTTGCACCGTGTGCAGCCACGCAGCGCCGGAACGTCGCTTGGCGGAATGAAACCTCAATCCCACAGTTCGGTTTTACCACGTTGAATCCGGGCAATGAATGACATACAATGTACGTACAGATTCACTCGGGAGGAATAATTATGGCCACGTCGCTCACCAAACCAACCAGGGTCAAACGCATCAACATTCGTGCAACGGATCGACAGGAACGCCTCATCCGCACGGGCGCGGAAACAACGGGTGTTAGCGTGACCGATTTCATTCTGGAAAGTGCTTGCCTGCAAGCCGAGCACGTTCTCGCTGACAAACGCTTTTTCTCCGTCTCGGCGAAACAGTTTCAGTCATTCATGAACGCCTTGGACAGGCCTGCGCGCGTTAAGCCGGGTCTCGCGCATCTTTTTTCGCAACACAGGGTCCGCAAGTCTGGAAATCCGAGGTGACCTCGGGCTCGAGGGACGGCTCTCGCGCCGCTTTATCGTCTGTCGAGAAATTGGCCGACGATCATCAACTTGCCGCATTCGACTGCGGCAAGCCATCGCTCAACGATTGGCTCAAGCGTTTCGCCCTCACAAATCAGAAAAGTGATTCGGCGCGAACCTACGTCGTGCATCGAGCAGTGCAGATCGTCGGCTATTATTCGCTCTCTGCAGGCGCCGTCAGCAGAGACGACTCCCCAGCGCGCATCGCAAAAGGTCTCGCGAAACATCCGATCGGCGTGATCCTTCTGGCGCGGTTGGCAGTTGACGGAAAAGAAAAGGGAACCGGACTGGGTAAATCGCTCTTGATGGACGCGCTGCTTCGCGCACTTCACGCCGCTGATGCAATTGGCGCCCGCGCTATCTTAGTTCACGCGATCGACGACGAAGCGGCATCCTTTTATCGTGAGTTCGGATTTGACCCGTCACCGCTTAATTCAAAGCAGCTCATGCTCCTCATGAAGGATCTGCGCGCTACGCTAAAATCGCTCGGAATCGATTAGGCCGGCCGGCTTTCTGTTAGTTCTTGCGACCGTTTCTACCGCCCTCCGCTAATCGGCAGAATCACTCCAGTCACATAAGCCGCAGCCGGCGAAAGCAGCCACACAACCCCCTCAGCAACTTCTTCCGCCGTGCCTGCTCTCTTCATCGGAACTGTCGGCGCAAGCCGTTCGATCCTATCCGGCGCTCCTGCAGCGGCATGCAGCTCCGTTGTGATCAGTCCCGGCGAAACCGCGTTCACGCGAATTCCTTCCGTCGCAACTTCACGCGCCAGTCCGATCGTAAAACTATCCACCGCGCCTTTCGACGCGGCGTAGTGCACCCATTCGCCGGCTCCGCCGATCTTAGCGGCCTGCGAAGAAACATTCACAATCGCGCCGCCGTGTCCGCCGTTTCGCGTAGACATTCTCCGCACAGCTTCGCGCGAACAGAGAATTGTGCCAGTGACATTTACCGCAAATACGCGCGCCAGCGTTTCAGTCGTGAGCGACTCCGCCCGCGAAAATCCGCCCGTAATTCCAGCGTTGTTCACCAGCGCGCGCACTGGCCCGAGTTGCTTTTCCGCTTGTGCAAACAGACGAAGCACATCCTGCTCGATGCTCACATCCGCTTGAATCGCAACGGCACGCCCGCCAGCCGACGTGATCTGTCGCACAATTTCGGAAGCTGCAGCCTCATCCTTCACGTAATTCACGACGATCGAATATCGCTCTGCAGCAAGCCGCGCCACCGCCGCTCCAATTCCGCGGCTTGCGCCGGTAACAATCAATGTGCCCATTGCGTTTTCCATCTCATCGTCCTGACAGTTCAGCACAATACATCAGCCCGCGCCCTTCCGAAAGGAATCTACTCCTCGTCAGCGGAGTTTTTCGTAACGCCAATCCGCTTCCGCGCGTCAACCACTGCAGCTTCTGCGCGTCGGAACACGCGAGGCAGCGTTTCCCTTTGACAACTCTACCGCCAGGGAGTAAAAAACGGCTCCATGAGAACAATTAAGCTGCACCACTTTGTGTATGTAATGTTGTTCGCGGCGATTATGTCCGCCGCCACAGTCTCCGCGCAAACCGCGCCGAAGCTCACCACTCCCAAAGAACAATTCGGATTTAGCGTCGCCGACGATTTCCAGATGGTCAGCTATACGCAGGCCGAAGCCTTTTGGAAAAAGCTCGCCACCGAATCCGATCGCATGAAGCTCGTGGATATCGGCAATACCGCCGAAGGCCGCCATCAGTGGATGGTGATTATTTCCTCTCCGGACAATTTGAAAAATCTCGCGCACTACAAGGAAATTTCGCAAAAGCTCGCGCGCGCCGAAGGCGTCAGCGAAGCGGAAGCCCGCAATCTGTCGAAAGAGGGTAAAGCCATCATCTGGATTGACGGCGGCCTGCACGCGAACGAAACCGTCGGCTTTCAGCAACTCGTCGAAACAATTTACCAACTGCTGAGCCGCACCGACGACGAGACCATGCGTTTCCTGCATGACGAGATCATTCTCTGCGTGCCCGCAAATCCTGACGGCTCGGAGATGGTTGCCAACTGGTACAACC
>DATBYL010000198.1:0-4797 GCA_036513735.1 Candidatus Acidiferrales bacterium | reverse complement strand
CGAGACTTCGGCAACTTGGTTGAGTTCACCGGCGACATTTTGTTCATTGCCGGTAAGTTCCTGAATGCTGATGGTCTGCGTGTAGGAATATTTCGCGCGCGCGGCTTTTGCGATTGCTTCTTTGGCGGCGAATTTTTGGATAATTTCTTCAGTGGGAATAGTGACGGGCTTCGCGGTATCGAGTGCGCCGTTGCCGTCTTCGCAGACGGAGAATTGCGCGAATGCGCTTGGAGAAAATAGAGTGACTGCGAAGATAAGTGCGAAGGCTGGGAGGATATTGCGGTAGCGCATTTGGTGCTCCGTGAAACGTCTGTTCAATAAGTTAATTATTGGCGGACATGATACTCGCGTCGTGATGCTGAGACAAGCGACAGAAACGTGGCTAGGCCGAGGATTTTCCAATGGCGCGGAGACAGAGGCGTTGCACTTTGTGCGCAAGCGCGCCCGGATTAGTGCGCTTCGCTTTGCCGTGGGCGACGTCGACGACGCTGTGAAGGCCGTTAAACAGAAAAACCGCGGTGAGTTGAGGATCGTCGATGGACCACGCGCGCGCGTGGACGCCGGACTGAAACAGCTCGATGAGATGATCGATGACGATATTCTTGACGAGGCCATGGCGCGTGGGCGCAGGAAAGCCGTAGAAGAGAATATCGTGCAGACGCATGGAGTCGAGATAGCCGGAGACGCACGCATCTACCCACGTTGCCAATTTTCCTTTCCAATCGTCAGTTCTTTTTTTCGCGATTGCTGTTTTTATTTTTGCGAGGAGTTGCTGCGCGAAACGATCGCGGAGCGCGGCGAGAACATCATCTTTCGACGAAAAATAAAGATAAAACGTGCCTTTGGCGACGTTTGCGCCGAAAGTGATTTGCTCGATGGTGGCTCGCGCGACGCCGCGCTTGAGAAATAAATCTTCCGCGGCAGACATTAGCTCATCGCGCCGCTCTTGCGGCGTCTTGGTGCGAGGACGGGATGCGGATGTGGCACGCACGAGATTGGAGTCGCTTTCGTTTCTACACGCGCTTCCGAAACAGTAACACAGCGAAGTTCGTTCGGCGCGGAGCGATCTCCGCGAGCGAAACAATTATCGGAACGCTTCCGCATTTTCCCGCGCCCATTGATCGAATGCGATTGGCTTGCGTCCGAGGACGCGTTCGACGTTGTCCGTGACCGCGGCGAGGCGGCCTTCGCGGATCGCGCGGTAGATCGACATGTGCGCTGCAATGATTTCCGCGGAGTCACCGCTTTCGGTCATTTGTTGGCGCTCCTGTTCCTCGGAAATCGGTCGGAATGTAAGTGGCCTTCCAATCGCGGCGGCGAGCGTTGCCGTCATTTCAGAATACTTCAAAGCTTGCGGGCCGGTGATTGGCAGCGACATTCCGAGGAACGCCGGCGAGGTGAGGGCTTCGGTTGCGACCGCAGCGATATCCTGTGGATGAATGAACGCGATTTGTCCGTCGCCGGTCGGAGCGCTGACGATTGACTCAGATTTGATTGACGCCGCCCAACCGAGCGCATTCGACATGAAGCCCGATGGCTGCACGAATGTGAATGCGATTCCGCTGGCGCGGATTGCGGATTCACCTTGCGCGTGCCACGCACCGGTGACGACATTTTGCCGCGCGTCCATTGATGAGAGTTTGACGAGATGTTTTACGCCGGCAGTTTTGGCGGCGCTTGCTGCGATTGCGTCGCGGTTGGCGATTTCCGGGCCGCTATTTACAAGGAACAACGCATCGATGCCGGCCAAAGCATTTGCCAGAGAACTTGGGTCGGACAGATCGCCGACGGCGATTTCGACGCGATCGGTAAAGCGGGCGCGCGCTTTTTCGGCGTTGCGCACAAAGATGCGCGGACGAATTCCGCGAGCGAGAAGGCGCTCGGTGATGCGGGAACCGATGTCGCCTGTGGCGCCGGTGATGAGATAAGTCATGGAGATCTCCCTGGAACGGCCGCTGCTTATGAAGCTGGGGAGCACGCTTGAGCCTAAGCAATAATACATTAATGACTGGTGGTCAGTCAATGTTGATGGAAATCCGGCAAACCCAGCCACGGCAGATGCAAACGGCAATTTCAGCCGGCGCGTTACTTGACTCAGATGCAACGTAGACGGAGAATTCTGCGACGTAAAGGTACGAAATATTCTGGAGAGAGAACCATGCTCCGTGCCTGCCGAATTCTGTTGGGAATTGTAACCGTGCTGATACCCGCTGCGAATGCGCAGGAGAACTGGCCGCCAGTACCGCCGAATTCACACGAACTTGTGGCCGGGCCGGCGCAAATTTTGACTTCGCCGGAAGAGCGCGCGACCGCGCTTAACCTAGTGGATCGCGCGAGGCAGAATTACAACTTTTATGTTGAGCATGGGCCGGCGTGGTCATTGAGAGTTTCATTCAACGCGACCGGCAAGTCGGATCACGAGGGTCAGGGTACGTACGAAGACACGTGGCTGGACGTCCGGCACTTTCGCTGGTCCGGAGAAATGGGCGGCAGCACTTTTGGACGAACCGTTTATCGTGGCCAGATGTGGTGGATAAATGGCCCAGCGCCCGTCCCGCTACGATTGCAAATGGCGCGAGTGGCGATTTTGTGGCCCGGAATAAGCGTGCTGCCCCGCACTGGTTTGCGAATGCAGAATGTGAATTTCGAAGGTTCCGCAGTGACGTGCGTTCTGGCGTCGCCGAACAGCGCCAACCCGTCCGCAGGGCGGAGCTGGACGGAATCCGAGTCCTGCGTGGATGGGAAAACCGGATTGTTGCGAGTGTGGTCAGCCGCACCGGGAATTTATGTGGTTTACGATTACACGAAAACGATTTCGTTTCATGGGCACACGATTGCGTCGAGCGTGACGTATTACGAAGACGAAGCGCCGGTGCTTCAAATTCACGTGGAAAGCATTACTGATCCGGCGGGAGTGAGCCTCGAAGATTTCCGTCCGACGCCGGAGATTATTGCGCAAGGGCGCGCGCCGGTGCTCGGAGGACCCGCGCGAATTGCGGTTCCGGCGGGTGCCGCTGATGCACCGGGCGCGACGGTGATTCAACCGGTGATCGTACACGGCATAGTTATGCCGGGCGGAACATTGAGCGATGCCGAAGTGATCACGCACGTTGAACCGGCGCTTGCGGAGCAAGCGATCGCGCTGGCGAAAGAGAAATGCCGCTGCGGAAATTTTCCGACACAACAGGTGGAGATCTTGATTACTGTGAGGATGCATGTGCCGCGCACACAATGAGACGTGGAAGACAAGATGCGCACGCTATTTGTGAGCGCAGGAATGGTTCGTCCGCGAAACTGTTGTTCAACTTCACCGCAACGGTTCGTAGCAGAGGAACACTTTTCCGTTTTTGAAGGTGCGCGATTTGGTGAGTTTAAAATTTAATTTCTCTTTGACGCCATCAAACATTGTGCGGCCGTTGCCGAGAACCGCGGGATTCACGACGTACTGATATTCGTCGATCAATCCTTCGGGCGCCAATTGAGAAACTATGTTGCCGCTTCCAAAAATTACGATTCCCTTTCCGGGTTCGCCTTTCATTTTTCTTACTTCGGACAGGAGATCGCCTTTTGCGAGCCGCGTGTTATTCCAGGATGCATGGTCGAGTGTTTTCGAGAAGACGACCTTTTGCATACTATTCATGCCTTCGGCCACCTTCGGAAATGCTTTGATGGCGTTTGGCGTGGGCCAAAATCCGGCCATCATTTCGCAGGTGATTCTGCCGAATAATAATTGGCCGCCGCCGCTGGCGTTTTCTTCTATGAATGCGCTGAATTCGGCATCATTATTATCGACGTAAGCCCAACTGAAGTCACCGTTCGCGGCTGCGAAGTAGCCATCGAGAGAAATATTGTTGAAGACGATTAGTTTTTGCATGGCTCGGATCCTTTCTAGGCGCCGACGTATGAGAATAAACTACTTAAACTGATCCGGCGAACAGCCGAATTGCTCGATCGCTTTTGATCTGAATTCGTTTGCTATGTCTTCGTGCTTGTTCCGCCGATAAAGGCTTGCGAGGTCGGCTGACGCGTAGCATAAATCCTTGTGAACCGGGGCGCATTGTGGACTCAAAAGCATACCGTTCGGAGATTGTTGGATTGAACAGCCTTCTGGATCCAAGCCGGATTTATAGAGAATACTCAGAGGAATCATCATTCTCTGCTGTCCGGAAGCCAGCAACCCTTCCATGAACGCTTGCGCCGCCTGATCGGAATGGCCCCGGAGTACGAGCACCTGGCCGATGACCATGTAAACTTCAGCCATGGACGGATCCAATTGTTTGCCGTATGACGCGGCGTCGTAGGCTTTTTGAGGATCTCCGAGCCGCATATACGTAATCGCAAGCTGTTTGTATAGCTCCGCCGAGCCAACCGGAATCGTTGAATCCTTACCGGCATCGCGCAATCGTTCGCGATAAAGGGCTGCGCTCGCTTTGTCAATTGCTTCGCCTCGCGTCAGCACTTTCAGCGCTCGTTGATATGCGCGAGTGCTTTCGGGCGGAATAATATCGTTCCCATTGGCGTCCCGTTGGACTGACCGATCGCCCATTTCGTCATATTCCATTCCGGCCTGGGCGTAAACAACGGTCACGTTCTGTGAATCAGGCAAGCGATCGAGAATCGCCAGACTTTTTTCAAGTTCTTCGACTACTTGATAGATGTTTGAACGCGTCGAATCGGAATTACTAAGCGCATTCGCCATGCGGAGATGAGTGTCGAAACTATTCGGCGCGGAACGGACAGACGCGCGTGCCATACTGAGATCGTCATGCCAGTCTGAGTTTCGTATCCAGGTGCGCA
>DATBYL010000197.1:0-7127 GCA_036513735.1 Candidatus Acidiferrales bacterium | reverse complement strand
GCGATTGCTGCGTCGCACGGGCAAGCCTGTGATTATTGCGGCGAATAAAGTGGATTCGCAGCAGCAGGAATCGTTGACGGGGCCGCTGCATTCGCTGGGGCTGCCGGTGTTTCCGGTTTCCGCGGAACATGGATACGGATTGGACGGATTGCTGGAGTACATTTCCGAAAAAGCATCCGTGCCCGATGCAGTGGAAGGAGTGGAAGCGGAAAATACGGATGAAGGAAATGAAGCGCGTCGCGCGATTGAAGCGAAGCGTCCGCCGCAGGTGGCGATTATCGGACGGCCGAATGTTGGAAAGTCCGCGCTGTTGAATCAGTTGTCGGGTCAAGAGCGTTCGATTGTTTCTCCGGTGGCGGGAACGACGCGCGATTCGGTGGACTCCTTGGTGGAACATGACGGGAAACTTTATAAATTTGTGGATACGGCGGGAATTCGACGTAAGGGGAAAACGAACGAGCTTTCAGAAAAGTTGAGCGTGGTGATGGCGCGAAAAAGTTTGGAGCGCACGGATGTGGCGTTGCTGATTATTGATGCGTCGCAAGGAGTGGCATCGGGCGACGCGACGATTGCGGATTATGCGGGGCAGTCGGGATGTTCTGTAATTATCGTGATGAATAAATTTGATTTGGCGCTGGAAGCGGCGCGCAAGGCTCTGGACGACGAACACAGGAAGGGAAGCCCGGATCGCGTAGAACGGAAAGAAGTTGCGCGGAAAGAAAAGAGCAAACCATTCCGAACGGCGAGTGGCAGGCGCGACGAACAACAATCGCGCAGTCGAAGTTTGCGGATGCTGACAGATCCGAAGTCATTGATGGAAGAATACGAAACATTGGTGCGCGGAAAATTGAAATTTCTTTCTTACGCGCCGATTGTGTTTGTATCGGCATTGACCGGCGACAATGTGGACAAACTTTATCCGCTGATCGATCACGTTTCGCAAGCGCGTCGCAGGCGCATTTCGACCGGCGAAATTAATCGCTGGTTGAAGAGCGTGGATTTGGAGCGCGGAACTTCTCCGGCAACACGCAAAGTGAAAATTTATTACATGACGCAGGCGTCGGCGGCGCCGCCGACGTTTGTGCTGTTTACGAATCAACCTGCGCGGCTGCATTTTAGTTACGAGCGTTTCCTGGAGAATCGGTTGCGCGAGCATTTCGATTTTACTGGCGCACCGGTGCGATTTCTGCAACGGGTGAAAGAGCGCGGACATCGCGAGAGGCTGCACACGTCGGTGAAAGCGCGGCGGCGGAAGAAATAGATTTCGATATGTGGCGGAGAAAAGCAGTTTTCTGGACCTTGTTTTGCGTGGCGCAGGCAGTTGGATTGTATTTGGCGGCGAGCGGGAGGATGCACTCTGGCTCCATCCGCGAAATCATTGGACTGATTTTATTGTTGCCGGGAATTCTGTTGGCGATTGGCATGTTCGCAGCGTTTAATATTTTGAAGAGCAGTTCTTATGTTCTGCTTGCGCCGGGGATTTTGCTGGCGATTGGCGCGAATGCGGCGATGTGGTTTGGAATTTGGTACGGAATGGAAAACCGGCGGAAGAAAATTCTGCGCGGAGCGCGCCGCTAACTGCAATTGACAGAGATTGAAAACAGATTAGGATAGGATTTTACGGCCCAGCCTATCGAGGCAGACATGTCTGAATCTGAAAACGGACACACTTCCGAATTTTTGCCGCAGAAAGATTTTTTCCGTATCGGCGAAGTGAGCCGTCTGACGGCCACGAAAGCATTTGTGTTGCGTTACTGGGAAACTGAATTCCCGATGCTGGAGCCGGTGAAGAGTCCGAAGGGGCATCGGCTGTATCGACGGGAAGATGTGCAGACCGTGTTGGAAATTCGGCGTCTTTTATATGACGAAGGATTTACGATTGCGGGCGCACGGCGGCATTTGAAGGAACACGAAGGTCACGCGGGCGGAACGAACGGCAACGGTGCGTCTGAAGTTGGAGTTGACGGCGAAAGTGTTAGTGAATTTGCAAGAGCAGGATTGCCGGCGCACGCGTCGGCGGGCGATCCGCTGCCGACGATCAGTCGAAAAGTGTTGCTGGATTTACGCGACGCATTGCGGGCGTTCTTGACGCTGCTTGAAACCGAGTGATACCCTGAAGTTCTGCGATTTGCGGCGATTTTTGCGCCGGAGTGTCGCAGGAATAGCAGCAAACGGTCGGGACGTAGCGCAGCCTGGTAGCGCGCACGCTTGGGGTGCGTGAGGTCGCAGGTTCAAATCCTGTCGTCCCGACCACTTCCATCGCGCATGCGCGCGCCGCAGCCGCTGTGATTTCCCAAAATTAAAAAGGAAAATTATCACAAGTGAAAACGCCGCACATTCTTATCTGCAATGACGATGGAATTCACGCGGAAGGATTACGCGCGCTGGTGAATGCGCTGCGTCCGACGATGAGGGTGAGCGTGGTCGCGCCGAGCAGCGAACGAAGCGCTTCGGCGCAGGCGCTGACTTTGCGGCAACCGATATTTTGCGAAAAGATCGCCGAGCGCGAATGGTCGGTGGATGGAACACCGGCGGACGCGATGATTGTGGCGCTGAATAAATTATTGCCGGAGAAACCGGATCTGGTGATTTCCGGAATAAATCGCGGCGGAAATATGGGCGAGAATATTTTCTATTCGGGAACGGTGGGCGCGGCAGCGGAAGCGGCGATTAACCGGATTCCCGCAATTGCGATTTCCGTGGTGCATCGCGGCAAGGATTTTCGGTTCGATCGTGCGGCGGAATTTGCGCGCGATCTGGCGGAAGTGGTTTTGCGCGACGGCATGACTGATGGAGTTTTTCTGAATGTGAATGTGCCGAACGAATGGAACGGCGGCGGCGTGCGATTTACGCGGCAGTCGGAGAAGGTGACGCGCAATGTGCTTCAGGAATGCACCGATCCGCGCGGCAGGACATATTTCTGGCTGCACGAGCAGCAGATTACGGATGGAATCGGCGAAGATACGGATTACGCGGCGGTTTTCGCGAAGGAAATTTCAATTACGCCGCTGCATTTGGAACGGACGCATGGGGCGTCGATGAATCATTTGTCGCATTGGGCGAAGGAATTGGCGCATAAGAAACGCTAAAGCTCAGTTCGCGATTTATTGGTTTAGAAAATAAAAATGGGATGCACCCTAAAGCGCATCCCATTTTTTGTCTCAAACGCAGATGATGATGTTAGTTTCCGCCGCGGCGTCCGCCTCGTCCTCCGCGTCCGGCGCCAGCCGCTACGCATTCACCGAGCGGCTTGCGCGGGAATTGTCCGTCGCGATTCGCCGCTTGATAGACAAATGTGGAAACGATGGTGGCCATTTGCCGCAGATCGCCGGCCTGCACGCGATCCCACAGATCCATATTGCTGTGATGTGTGCGCGTGTCGTATTCGAGCGGATCCTGAATGAACTGGAAGCCGGGCAATCCGACGGCATCATAGGATTGATGATCGGTTCCCCCGGTGTTGGCGATGGTGACGGTGTTCATGCCCATCGACTCAAACGGCTTCATCCACTCCTTGAAAATCGGACCGGCAGCTTCGTTCCCCTGAAGATAAACGCCGCGAAGTTTTCCGCTGCCGTTATCGATATTGAAGTAGACGTCGAACTTGCCTTGTTCGGGCTGCTTCAAATTCCATTGTCCTGCCGTCGTATCGCAACCGCCGAAATGATCGGCCACATAAGCGCGGGAGCCGAGCAAACCTTCTTCTTCACCGGTCCAAAGTCCGACGCGAACAGTGCGCTTCATTTTCAGGCCGGATTCCTTCAGCACCCGCATTACTTCGAGCATTACCGCGGAGCCGACGCCGTTATCGGTGGCGCCTGTGCCTGCGTGCCAGGAATCGAAGTGTCCGCCGATCATGACGATCTGATCTTTTAGAACTGGATCGGTGCCGGGAATTTCTCCGACGATGTCGAAAGATTTGCCGTCGTTATCGAGAAATTTATTTTGAATATTTAGTTCGACGGTGACGGGCACATGCTTTTCGAGAGTGCGATAGATGCGATTGTAATGTTCAGCGGCGAGGACGACTTGATTCAAAGTTGGTGGAGCGCCTTGCGATGCGTAAACCGCCGGGCCACGACCACCGCGTCCACCGCCGCGTCCTGCATCACCCGGAGGTGGAACGGGCAGAACTCCAGCGGCCTGCTGCACAAAAACGGTACCGCCATCGCCACGGCTTTCCTGGAAAACCGCGGCAACGCCTTCGGCGAGAAAAAGATTATTTAGTTTGGCCCGGATTCTTGTGGCTAGCGCGGTAGCAGCGGCCTGAACCGCGGGCGGAAGATTATTTGCGGGAGCGCCGCCGCGGCGTCCTCCGCCGGAAAGATCCTGCATGCCGATTTCGTCCAGCTCGGCCTGCGTGTAACGATGAGCGAGAGGCTCGGTGCTCATAAGAATTTCGCGCGGCGAATCGACCATAACAATTTTGCCTTTGAGCGTGCCCTTGAGACTGGCGATGAGCGCGTCGGCCTGTTCTTCGGTAGAAGGGAACGCGGGAGGCACGTCAGGATTATTTTGATTGGTTATGCCAATGAGAACGACGCTGCCAGTGACGGGGCCTTGAGTTCCCGTCGTCCACGCAAGCGGATACGCGATGAGCGGATAACTGACCGGCGAAGTAACGTTGGCATAGAAGCGTTCGTTGACCCAACCGCGTCCGAAATCCCAGAATTCGTAGTGCGGATTTGTGAGTCCCCAATCCTTCATTTTGCTGAGAACCCAATCGCCGGCAAGTTTGGCGTTGGGCGAACCAGTAAGGCGGCCGCCGTAAACGTCGGAGATGTAGCTGAGGGTATCCATCACTTGAGAATCGTTGATCGCTTCGCGCTTAATTTTGTAAACGGCGTCGAGATCGACGGAATCTTTTTGCATTTGCGCGGCCAGCGGCATGACGATCAGCGCTGCCAGAGCGATTGCCGCAAGACGCATTGAATTACTGACGCCAAGAAACTTACGCACCTTTCACCTCCGAAATTTATACAAAGTTTGAAATGAAAATGTCGCGCTCCGACCCGTTGAGATGTTTTCGGATTACGGGTGACTGCCTGAGCAGAGTGACGAGCTTACCGCCGGCGCGGTTCCCACAGGATGCAATGGAAAACGTGGCGCGGCGGCGCGGCGTCCATTAGACTGCCAACGCGGAAATTGCGCAAGGGCGATGGTGGCGGCGAAACGACATGGCGATTGAAGTGAAAGTTTTGCGGTGCGGCGATGAGAAGGTGCTTATGAATGTTGCCGCGGGAGTGTTTGACAATCCGATCAATCCGGAATTCACGCGGGAATTTCTGGAAGACAAGCGGCATCATATTGCTGTCGCGATTGATGACGGAGTGGTTGTCGGATTCGCATCGGGCGTTCACTACATTCATCCCGACAAGCCACCTGAGCTTTGGATTAATGAAGTTGGAGTTGCGCCAACGCATCGGCGACGCGGATTGGGAAAAGCGGTGATGTGCGCACTGTTGGAAGTGGGCCGTGCGAACAAATGTAAAATGGCGTGGGTGCTGACCGATCGACACAACGCTGCGGCGATGCGGCTCTATGCGTCGATCGGCGGAACTGAGGGAGCTGACGACAGTGGGACCAGCAATGTGACGCAGGGATATTCGTTCGACTTAAGCGAACGATGCGTGTTTGGAGCATCGGATCGAGATACTACTGATGACAAGAAATGATTCTTATGACGTCACGGTGATTGGAGCGGGCGTTTTTGGCGCGTGGACGGCGTTGTGCCTTCGGCGCGCCGGAAAACGCGTTGCGCTGGTGGATGCTTATGGACCGGGAAATGCGCGGGCAAGTTCGGGCGGCGAATCGCGTTTAATTCGGATGGCGTATGGCGCGGATGAGCTTTATACGCGCTGGTCGATGCGCTCGCTTTCGGCTTGGAAGGAATTTTTTGCGCGCACTGGCAAACCTTTATTTCATCAAACGGGAATTTTGTGGATTGCGAACGCGAAAGATCCGCAGGCGGAGGCGTCGCGCGAGACGCTGGAGCGAGTTGGCGTGCGCCACGAAATTTTGAATCGGGGCGAACTGGAAGCACGATTTCCGCAGATCAGATTTGGCGAGGCGAGCTGGGGAATTTTCGAGCCAGAGAGCGGAGTTTTGTTGGCGCGGCGCGCAGTGGCGACGGTTGTGGAGGCTGCGATTGCAGAGGGCGTGGATTATTTTCAGGAATTTGTTTCCGCGCCAGCAGGCGGCGGAAAAATTGCCAGCGTGCGGACTTCCGCTGGCCGGGAAATTCACGCGTCGGAATTTGTATTTGCTTGCGGGCCGTGGCTTGGGAAAGTGTTTCCAGATTTACTGCGCGAGCGGATTTTCGTTACGCGACAGGAAGTTTATTTTTTCGGAGTGCCTGCTGGTGACAGACGGTTTGCGCCGCCGGCCATGCCCGGATGGCTGTTTCAAGCGGACTTAACATACGGTGTGCCGGATTTAGAAAGCCGGGGATTTAAGATTGCTGTGGATTCGCATGGACCGGCGTTTGATCCAGATACCGGCGCGCGTGTTCCGACGGCCGAAGGAATTTCAGCGATGCGGAAATATCTTGCGGAAAGATTTCCGGCGCTGGCGTCGGCGCCTTTAGTGGAGGCGCGAGTTTGCCAGTACGAGAATACTTCCAACGGCGATTTTTTAGTGGACCGGCATCCGCAGCATGAAAATGTTTGGCTGGTGGGCGGCGGGTCGGGTCACGGATTTAAGCATGGGCCGGCGATGGGTGAGTATGTGGCCGGAAGATTGACGGGAACGGTGGCGGCGGAGGAGAGATTTTCTTTGGCGAGCAAGGAAACCGGGCAACGCAGGACGGTTTATTAGCGCTAACGATTTCCCGGATTGAATCCAGATCCATCTCGCCCGACTACAATCGAATAACTGCCTTACCGCTCAGCCCGCCGCTGCGAAGCTTTTCGAGAATCTGCGCTGTACCTTCCAAATCAACTGTGGAACGAATGCGCGCAGTAATAGTGCCGGTAGCGAGCATGCGCGCAACTTCGTTCAGCCCTTGCGGCGATGAAGCAGGATTATCTCCGCCAATGTTGTGCGCCGTGATGTGCCGCTGGGCGAACCACGCTACGTCCGCGGCACGAATCGTCGAAACGAGACTTCCTCCGGACTTCAAAATTTCC
>DATBYL010000196.1:0-5460 GCA_036513735.1 Candidatus Acidiferrales bacterium | reverse complement strand
GGAGCCGTATAGATTTTCGCAGCCAACTCCAAACGCTGAAATTCGTCAGTGGACGACGGAGCGAGCACTTTCACAAGAATCATCGCGGCGACGCATACGCACGCGGCGGCCAGCGTCCATCTGGCAATCCGAATTCGATGCTGCGATACAAATCCGAATAAATTCCACGGCTCTTTCGCGGTGCGCTGGACCGGATTGACTTCAAGCGCCGCGAGCACTCCATCATTCAATTGAGCCGGTGCGGGTTCAACATTCCAAGCGAGCATTTGTGCGGAAACGGAGCGCAAGTCAGCCTCCAGTTGACGGCAATCGGCGCATTCCGCGAGATGGGCGGCGACACGAGCGGCTTCATTCGCGGCGAGTTCGCCATCGAGGTAAGCCATCAGTTGTTCGCGTTCCACTGGATGCGTTTCAGCCGTCATAACGACACCTTTTTTATTTCACTGACTTCGGGAATCAATAATGATTTCAATTCCATACGTGCGCGGAAAAGACGCGAGCGCACGGTGTTCACCGGAATTTTCAGCAACTCGGCGATTTCGTCGTAACTAAGTTGCTCGTATTCGCGGAGCAAGAGAACCTCGCGATGTTGCTCGTCGAGTTTTTCTACCGCCCGCCTGACCCAGAGCGCGTCACAGGAATCTTGTTGCGCGGCGGCTATCGGCTCCGTTGAAATCGGAACCGGATCGTGTTTTGCGCGTCTGTATTCGCCGGACGCTTGTTTGAACGCGATCGAATACAAATAGGTGCGAAAAGTGGCGCGCGGTTCGTAGCGTTCGATTCCGCGAAGCACGACCAAAAAAGTTTCCTGGGCCAGTTCTTCCGCACGAGAGGAGTCACGCAATCGTCTGCGGAAAAATCCGAAGACGGGTTGGCGATAGCGATCGAAAAGCTCCGCGAAGGCAGCTTGCGAGCCACCTTGGAAGTCGAGGATGAGCTGTTCGTCGCTCGTCATTTACGTGCACTGCTTCGTGTACCGCGCTGCCCTTCACTGTGTGTAATGCCTGGCGAGGCGAAAAAGTTCCCGAAATTTCGATTAACAGTTATGCCGGATTGTACGATAGCAGAGTGACCTTCGCGCGTTCTCAACGTCTTAACCTATGCGGGGGTGCGCGCTATGGACGGAACCGGATGGGGATCGGCGCTGTGGAAGGATTTGCGATACGGGGCGCGGCTGCTGCGATTGAATCCCGGATTCGCGGCGGTGGCGATACTTTCATTGGCGCTGGGAATTGGCGCGAACACCGCGATCTTCCAACTTGTGAACGCGATACGACTGCGAAGTTTGCCGGTGCAAGATCCGCAAGGGCTGGCGGTGGTGCGTCTGCAAGATAGAAGTTGGGCGTCTGGAAATTTCAGCAGCCGATATTCGTCGCTCACAAATCCTCAGTGGGAACAAATTCGAGATCGCCAGCAGGGATTTTCAAAAATATTGGCGTGGAGTCCGCAGCGATTGAATCTTGCGATGGGTGGCGAGGCGCGATACGGCGAAGTGATTTGGGTTAGTGGAGATTTTTTCAACGTGCTGGGAGTGCAGCCGTACGTTGGGCGTTTGCTTGGGCCAGAAGATGATCGGAGAGGGTGCGGCGCGACGAGCGCGGTGATCAGCTATTCATTCTGGCAACGGGAGTATGGCGGGGAGCGGGATATTCTGGGGAAAAAGTTGACGCTGGAGGGGCATCCGTTTTCGATTATTGGAATTACTCCGCCCGAATTTTTCGGCGTGGAAGTTGGACGCAATTATGAAGTCGCGATTCCGATTTGTTCGGAGCCGGTCGTCATCGGCGAGGATACGAAGCTGGACGTGCGGCGGTCATGGTGGCTGGCTTCAATCGGAAGATTGAAACCTGGATGGACGTTGGCACAGGCGACCGCGCAGTTGGAAACAATTTCACCGGCGGTGATGAAAGAAACGCTGCCGCAGACATATGACGCCGACGGTGTGAAACATTATCTCGCGTACAAACTGGGAGCGTATCCGGCGGATTCGGGATTTTCGCAATTGCGGAAGGATTATTCGACTCCTTTGTGGATGCTGCTGGCGATTGCGGGATTGGTTTTGGTAATTGCGTGCGCAAATCTGGCGAATTTAATGCTGGCGAGGGCGAGCGCGCGGGAAAAAGAAATTGCCGTGCGGTTGGCGGTGGGTGCGACGAGAGGAAGGCTGATCCGGCAATTATTGTCGGAGAGTTTGTTGCTGGCCGGAATGGGCGCGGTGTTCGGGGCTTTGTTGGCGCGCGGGCTGACGACATTTTTGATTTCTTTTCTGAGCACGCAATCGGATCCACTTTTTGTGAATTTAGGAACTGACTGGCGAGTGCTGGGGTTCACTGCCGGGCTGGCGATGACTACTTGCGTTTTATTTGGGCTAGCTCCAGCGGTGCGCGCGACGGGAGTTGCACCGGGAGCCGTGCTGAAAGCAGCGGGGCGCGGAGTGACGGCCGGACGAGATCGATTCGGATTGCGGCGGGCGCTGGTGGTGGCACAAGTAGCACTTTCGCTGGTGCTGCTGGTTGGGGCGCTGCTGTTTGTGCGGAGTTTGCGGAATTTGACGACGCTCGACGCGGGATTTCAGCGCGACGGAATTTTGGAATTGGACGTGGACTTTTCGAGCCTGAAAATTACTCACGATCGTAGGGCGGCATTTAGCCAGGAATTGCGCGAACGCGTGGCGGCAATTCTCGGAGTAATTTCGGTTGCCGATACGACGAATGTTCCCGTCGGCGGAAATACGTGGAACCAACTGGTGATTGGAGACGGCGCGGATCGAAAAGTAAGAGGCGTGACAAATATTGCGCGGATCAGCCCCGGATTTTTTAAGACGCTTAGCACACCGATTTTGATGGGACGGGATTTCAACGGACACGATACGGCAAGCGCGCCGAGCGTCGCCATTGTCAATCAATCATTTGTGAAAAAGTTTTTGCCAGCGGGAAGTCCCATCGGACAGAGATTTCGTTTACAAGAAGGCGTGGGCGAGCCTGAGCCGTACTATGAAATTGTTGGCGTGACGAAAGATGCGAAGTACGCGGACTTGCATGATGAGTTCTCTCCCGTTATGTACTTGGCGGATTTGCAGTTCGCCGAGCAGGGACAGGGCGATCAGATATTGATTCGATCCGACGCGCCATTGCTGGGCTTAATGAACGCAGTGAAGCAAACAGTGGGGGCGGTGAGTCCAGAAATTGTGATTGATTTCCATGTGTTCCGAACGACGATCGAAAATTCGCTGATTCGCGAACGATTGATGGCAACGCTGAGCAGCTTCTTTGGATTTCTGGCGGCGCTGCTTGCTACCGTGGGACTTTACGGAGTGATTTCATATTCCGTGGCGCGGCGGCGAAATGAAATTGGAATTCGGATGGCATTAGGCGCCGGACGAACGAGCATCGTGCGATTAATTATGGGCGAAGCGGGAATGTTGCTGGCGATTGGAATCGTGGTGGGCGCGGGATTGGCGTTGGCGCTGGGAAAAACGGCGAGCACACTTTTGTTTGGACTGAAATTCTATGACACGACAACGATGGTGATTGCGATTGTCACACTTTCAATTGTCGCGGCCGGTGCGAGTTATCTGCCGGCGTTCCGCGCTTCACGCGTCGATCCGATGATGGCTTTGCGCGACGAATGATCACGCGCGCGCTGACAGTTTCGTTCGCGCAAATAGCTTTATTGGCTGATTACGTAAATATCGCCGAAGGTGTCTGCGCCGCCGATTCCGCGGACGCTGGCGCGAATCGTATATTTGCTTCCCGGGTGATACGAAGGCAATCCAAATAAATAATCATTTGAGCGTAGGCCCAAATCGGTTGAACCGGGGCGCGTGATGCGCTGAATAGCGATTCCGTCTTCGCGAAGTTCGATCCATTCAATTTCCATGTGACCGTGACCGCCGATTTGGAGAAACGCTACGTCGTACTGGCCGGGCGCAGTGGTGACTGAAGATATATCCCATTCGCGCTCGGTGAAAGCGGCGGCGGCTTCGCCCGCGAGCCAATGAGTTGCGGGCGCGGGAAGCGGAGTTACCGGACGGAAATGCACGTCAAGAATGGTGAGACGATCGAGATCCGGCTTCAGACGCGTGGAAAAATCCGCGAAATTGTGAGTGGCGTGAGGAGACCACAAAGCTTCGGCGAGCGCGCTCAATCGAGGATACGCTAGATATTCCATTTGCTTTGGCTGCGGAATAAATTCAGACCAGAGTTGCGCTTGTCCGCCGAGGACGTGTTGCGCTTCGGCAGCGGTGAGAGTTGGCGGCACCGGCTCAAAATTGTAAATGGTTTCGAGCGGAAGAAATCCGCCGATCGCGAGCGGCTCGATACGTGGCGCGATCCATTGATAATGATCGAGATAGGTAAAATCGCCGGGCGTCATCACGACATCGTGCCCGGCCTTCGCGGCGGCGATGCCTCCATCAATTCCGCGCCAAGACATTACCGTTGCGCCGGGCGCGAGACCACCTTCAAGAATTTCATCCCAGCCAACTAAGCGGCGATTGTGCGCGGCGAGGAACTGATCCATTTGACGCACAAACCAACTTTGCAATTCGTTTTCGTCTTTCAGGCCAAGCTCGTGCATACGCGCCTGCGCTTTTGGATTGTAGTGCCACGGGCGCTTGTCGACTTCGTCGCCACCAATGTGAATAAATTTGCTGGGAAAAAGCGCCATCACTTCGGTGAGGACGTCTTGCAAAACGTGAATGGTTGATTCGTCGACATTGTAATTTGAATCCCAGCCCGCCGTGCCGCCACCGGACATGGTCATGAAACTTGTGTCGCCGCCCCCCTGCTCGATTTCCAATTTATTTCCAAGCGAAGGATACGCGGCAACGGCAGCGGCGGAATGGCCGGGCATTTCAATCTCAGGAACAACTGTGATGAAACGTTGCGCGGCGTAACGCACGACTTCGCGAATATCGTCCTGCGTGTAGTAGCCGCCCTGTGGAAGGCTGGCGGCTTGCATGGGCTGGACGGGATTGAAATTGGTGTAGTCCGTTTTTCCGCCGACGAGTGCCAGGCGCGGATATTTTTTAATTTCGATGCGCCAGCCCTGATCGTCCACCAGATGCCAGTGCAGGACATTTAATTTATGCAGCGCCATTAAATCGAGAAATTTAAGGACGAATTCTTTGGGCATGAAGTGGCGGGCGACGTCCATGTGCACGCCGCGCCAAGAAAAACGCGGAGTGTCTTCGATTGTGGCTACGGGCACGGCCCAGCGGACGCCTTCGACGGGAGTGCGGCGCATCAAATCGGAGGGCAGAAGCTGGCGCAATGATTGAATGCCGTAGAAAATTCCGGCGGGATCGAACGCGCGAATGCGAATTGCGGAGCGCGCAATCTCCAAGCGATAGCCTTCGGGGCCAAGGCGCTTGAGCGTGTGATCAATCGCGAGTGTGACGCTGCTTGCGCCGGCGGCACGGACAATTGGGAATGAGAATCCCGTTGCGGGGCGCAGATA